>JBAWGU010000782.1:0-23762 GCA_049593215.1 Pyrinomonadaceae bacterium | reverse complement strand
CAACTACATTTCGTTTCTACCGATCTGTTTATGCTTTCCGAAGGGGATGTCACCATCACCTTCAGACGCAATCAACAGAACCGTGTCACCGGAATGGAATCTCAGTGGAGCTTAAGCAGTAGCCCTGCCGTTGCTGCGAAAATTAAATAGCAGAGGGCGCTGTCAATGTTGCCCGGCTAACAATGAAATATTTTTTCTAAGGAGAATACATCATGCGAAAAATGCGAAAACTTGCTTTCCTGCTCAGCCTCCTTTTAATTGCGCTCGCCGCTCATAGCGCGCAAGCGCAAACGAACGTGTCCAACGCAGATGCAGCGGCAATCAAGCAGACCGCTCTCGACTACATCGAAGGCTGGTACGAAGGAAACCCTGAGCGCATGGAACGCGCTCTGCATCCTGAGTTGGCGAAACGTATCGTGCGCACCAACCCGCAAAACGGCGCGAGCCGGTTGGACCAAATGAGCGCGATGAGCCTCGTGCTGGGGACGCGCAGAGGCGGCGGCAAACAGACGCCGAAGGAGAAACAGCAGAAGGACGTGACCATCCTCGACGTTTACGAAAATGCCGCGAGCGTCAAGGTGATCGCTTCCGATTGGATTGACTACCTGCACATGGCTAAGTACAACGGTCGCTGGGTAATCGTCAACGTGCTGTGGGAGCTAAAGCCTGAGAAGAAATAAACAGGCATCCATCAGCAAGATTCAAGAAAGCCCCAAAGGGGCGATAGAATGTAGCCCACGGCGTAAGGGTGGGCATCGCAAAAAAGATTGAAGCCCCGAAGGGGCGATAGAAGCTCAGCCAGCATTAATTTCAAGCTCGAACTTCTGTCGCCCCTTTGGGGCTTCTATATTTGTTGATGGCTGTACCCGGCACTGACGTGCCGGGCTACATTCTATCGCCCCTTCGGGGCTTCTTGAATTTTAGCTGGCTGTATCGCGCTCTTTAGCAACTCAAAGTTGGTCCACAAATGCTAAAATGCTTTCATGCCTTCGATTGGGACCAGCCGATTAACTCTCAGAATGTTTAGGCCCGATGATTTGGACGACCTCTATAGTTTGTTCAGCGACCCTGACGTTGTGAGATATGTTGGAACGGGTGAGACGGCATCGAGAGCAGAGACAGAGACCGCTCTGCAAGGCATTATGAATCACTGGGAGCGGCACGGGTTCGGCAGGTGGGCCATTCTGGATAGGCATTCGCAGAAGTTCATCGGCTACGGCGGACTGCGTATGCTGATAGACACGCCGGAGGTCGTCTATCATCTCGCAAAGGCTTACTGGGGAATGGGCCTCGCTACCGAAATGGCGACGGCCAGCCTTCGCTTCGGCTTTCAGGAGAAGAATTTTGAACGCATCGTTGCCATCGCCAAGCCTGAGAATCTTGCCTCAGTCCGCGTCATGCAAAAGATTGGAATGAGTTACGAGCGGCACACCAGCTACTACAATTTTCCGGTCATTCAATACTCAATACTGCGAGAGAATTTCCGCCCTGCGGATTCTCTCTACATACTCCATCGCGATTAACAGATTGTCTCAAGTAACTTGCTCATGCGAAGAATCATCACGCTGATTATTGCGCTCAACGCGCTCTTCCCAATTCATGCAAACGCACAAACGCGAAGACGCTCACGCGCGGCGGCAAGTACGCAGTCTCTAAAACTGACGCCGCATCACATACAACTGAGCGGCGACAGATCGTTTGACCTTAACCTGCCCGAAGGTTTCGACATCAGCGTCGCCGCAGAGGGACTCAAGCGCGTGCGCTTCATGACAAAAAGTCCTGACGAGAGAATCTTCGTCACGGACATGTTCAACCTCGCGGACAATAAAAAGGGCGCAGTCTATATTCTTGACGAGTTCGACGCGGAGAGCAAAAGTTTCAAGAAAGTAATCCCTTACATGACGGCTCTGCGCAACCCGAACAGCGTGGCATTCTACACAGACGCGCGCGGCGCGGACTGGCTCTATCTTGCGCTGACGGATCGCCTGCTGCGCTACAGGTACAAGCGCGGCGAGACTCAGCCGACGGCGAAGCCTGAAACGCTCGCCACTTTTCCCGACTATGGTTTGAACTACAAGTACGGCGGGTGGCATCTGACGCGCACGATAGCCGTCGGCAGCAACGGGAAAATCTATGTCTCAGTCGGGAGCAGTTGTAACGCCTGCGTCGAAAAAGAAGAGGTGCGCGCCAGCATTTTAGAGATGGACCCGGACGGAAAGCATCAGCGATATTACGCGCGCGGCTTGCGCAACGCCGTGGGCCTGCGCTGGATTGACGAACGACTGTTTGCGACCAACATGGGCGCAGATCATCTGGGAGACAATAAGCCAGCCGACACGATGTATTCCATCAAAGAGGGCGTAAATTACGGCTGGCCCTATTGCTATCAGTCGGGCGCGAAAGTTTTTCCAGACCCGAAGTTTAACCCGCGCGGCAAGAAGATGGACTGTCAGGATGTGCCAACGGCCCGGACAGCTTTCGACGCGCACAGCTCGCCTCTCGGCTTTGAATATTTCGATGACAGCAACGACGACGCACTGAGCGATTCTTTCCTTGTCGCCCTGCACGGCTCGACAAAAGAAAGCATCAATCACGGCTATCGCGTCGTTCGTTTACGCAGAAGCAGCAGCGATGCTGCAAACGCTCAGCCCGAAGATTTCATCAACGGCTTTCTCCAAGATGGTAAAGTACGCGGGCGGCCTGCTGACATTCTCAGCTTCGGGAGAGACGCGTTTCTCTTAACGGATGATTACGCGGGCGTCGTCTATTATGTCTATAAAAAGTAACAGCCGACCATCTTTTCGTTCACGTTGAATTGAGTTTATGGCAAGTAAGATTCACCGCAGAGACGCAGAGCACGCGCAGAGTAAGCGCAGAGAAAAGCATTCAAGCCTCTGCGTAAACTCTGCGAAAGCTCTGCGCCTCTGCGGTGAACTGCTTCGTCTCCATGCTCAATTAAAACTGATCGAATGTCCTTAACTTCTTTGCGACTCAGGATGAAAACGATGAACTTACAAAAGCGCGTTCTAATATTAACGCTCGCTCTTCTCTCTTTTATTGGCGTTCAAATAGAAATCAGAGCGCAGCAGTTTAATCAGGAGTTCACGCAATCGCTTCACTGGCGCAGCATCGGCCCGTTTCGCGGTGGGAGAACACGCGCCGTTGCTGGCGTTCCTTCACAGCCTAATGTTTTCTATATCGCGCAGGTCAACGGCGGCGTGTGGAAGACAACGGATTACGGCCACACGTGGACGCCGATTTTTGATGACCAGCCGACAGGCTCCGTAGGCTCTATCGCCGTCTCTGTTTCAAATCCTGAGATTATCTACGTCGGCAGTGGCGAAGGCTTGCAGCGTCCAGACCTCTCGACGGGCGACGGCGTTTATAAATCAACGGACGGCGGCAAGAGTTGGACTCACTTGGGCCTGCGCGATGGACAACAGATCGCGCAGATAGCCGTTGACCCGCGCGATGCTAACCGTCTCTTTGTCGCAGTAGCCGGTCATCCGTATGGACCAAACGAAGAGCGCGGCATCTTTCGCTCGACAGACGGCGGCAAGAGTTTCGAGAAAGTTCTTTACAAAGACGAGAACACGGGCGGGGCTGATGTGCAGATTGATCCGACCAGTCCGAACACCGTCTATGCTTCGCTCTGGGAAGCGCGTCAAGGCCCCTGGGAGAACGGCGCATGGAACGGGACGGGCGGCGGCATCTTCAAATCAACTGACGGCGGGAAGACATGGAATCAACTTACAAAAGGGCTGCCCGATGGAATCGTTCAAGCGAACATTGCGATTGCGCCAAGCTCTCCTAAACGTCTCTTCGCCGCAGTCGCTTCGATGACGGGCGCGAATCTTTACGCTTCGGATGATGGCGGTGAGAGTTGGTCCGTAGCGACAACAGACCCGCGCCCCGCGATACGCATCGGCGGCGGCGACCTGCCCGTTCTTAGATTCGATCCGAAGAACGCTGATGTCATCTACTCCGCAAGCATCGTCTGCTGGAAATCAACAGACGGCGGCAAGACGTGGACAGGCATACGCGGCGCTCCGGGCGGCGACGATTATCAGAACGTCTGGATTAACCCGGACAACACGGACATCATTCTGCTCGGCAGCGATCAGGGCGCAATCATCACCGTCAACGGCGGCAAGAGTTGGAGCACTTGGTACAACCAACCTACGGCACAGCTTTATCACGTCAGCGCAGACAACGCTTTCCCTTATCGTGTCTGTAGCGGACAACAGGAGAGCGGCTCTGTCTGCATCGCAAGTCGCGGCAGCGATGGAGAGATTACTTTCCGTGACTGGCATCCGGTCGCGGCGGAAGAGTATGGCTACGTCGCGCCTGACCCGCTAGACCCTGACATCGTGTACGGCGGCAAGCTCTCTCGTTATGATCGCCGCACCACGCAGGCGCAGATTATTTTACCCAAGCCTTTTCGCTCGGCAGATTTTCGTATGCTGCGCACAGAGCCTGTCATCTTTTCGCCCGTTGACCCGCACGTGCTTTTCTTTGCGGCTAACACTTTATGGAAGACGAAAGACGGCGGGCAGAGTTGGGACCAGATAAGCCCGGACCTTTCAAGAAAAACTTTTGACGTGCCTGCGACTGTTGGCAAATACCGTTCGCTGCCAACAGCGCAACCGACGCAGCGCGGCGTCATCTACACGGTCGCGCCTTCTCCTTTAGACATCAATCGCATCTGGGCCGGGACAGACGACGGCCTCATACATCTCACCACGGACGGCGGCGCGCACTGGACAGACATCACGCCAACACAGATTACGGCGTGGCAGAAAATCTCTCTTATAGACGCCAGCCACTTTGATGCGCAGACAGCTTATGCCGCCGTCAACACGATTCGCCTTGACGACCTGCGCCCTCACATCTATCGCACGCACGATTCAGGCAAGAGTTGGACGGAGATAAGACAGGGAATCCCTGACGGCGAAACCGTGAACGCTGTAAGAGAAGATACGCAGCGCAAAGGCTTACTCTTTGCCTCGACAGAGCGCGCCGTTTACGTCTCTTTCGACGATGGCGACCACTGGCAATCGCTGCGCCTGAACATGCCCGCCACTTCTGTGCGCGACCTGATAATCAAGGATGATGATCTCGTAGTGGCAACACACGGGCGCGGCTTCTGGATTCTCGACAACATCACTCCGCTAAGACAGTTTGACGCAAAACTATCATCATCTCCTGCGTTTCTCTTCCGCCCGCAGACTGCTCTGCGCGTTCGCTGGAATACGAACTCCGACACGCCTCTGCCGCCGGATGTTCCCGCAGGTGAAAATCCGCCGGACGGCGCGGTGATTGATTACTACTTGAGCAAAGCTATTACAGGACCAATCACGCTTGAGATACGCGATAGCGTTGGGCAGACGGTGCGGCGTTATTCAAGCGCAGACCCTGTTCCAAACATTGACGATCCGACTTTGAATATTCCGCTCTACTGGATACGCCCGCCGCAAGTGTTATCAGCCAGTCAGGGCGCGCATCGCTTCATGTGGGACATGCACTACGCGCCCGTTCCCGGTGTCAAGCCCGACTACCCGATTGCCGCCGTCTATCGCAACACCGCACCGCAAGCAACCTCGCCGTGGGCCATGCCCGGACAGTACACGGTTGTATTAAGCGTAGGCGGCAAGAGCTACGAGCAGCCGCTTGTCGTTAAAATGGACCCGCGTGTTAAAGCTTCTACTTCGGACCTCGCAAGACAGTTTGAGTTATCCAAACAACTCTACGACGCATGGCTCACGCTCAGACCTCTCAACGAGCGCATCAACTCTTTGAGCGCAGAACTGACGAGCCTGCGCGAACGCGCCACCGCGCAGGAAACTGTTGCAAAGCAAATAGATGCGCTCAACCAGAAGTTGCAAACGCTTGCAGGCCCGGCTGCAAATCGCCGTCCGGGTGCGCCGCTCAATCTCGTTGTGCTGGGGAGATTGCAAACGCTCTTCAGAGTTATTGAGGACGTGGATGCTGCGCCAACAGCGCAAGTCGCGGCAGCCGCCGCGGACACCCTGCGCGAATCACAATCTCTCGTTGAACTCTGGCGAACAATCGAGACTCAAGACATCCCCGCGCTCAACCAGCAACTCAAAGCCGCAGGTCTGCCAGCAGTAGAATTGAAAGAACCGAAATAGATTACTATGCCTGCGAAGGAGAAATCAGATGACAAATTCAACAATCAACAGGCCGGAGGAAACAGAATACTTGCCATATTACAGCAGGTACATCTCGCTCGTCCCCGAAGGCGACATACTCGCGGTGTTAGACAAGCAGGCGGATGAGACTGTTGCTCTCTTGCGCTCAATCCCTGAAGCGCAAGGCGGCTTTCGCTATGCGCCGGATAAGTGGACCATCAAAGAGCTTGTCGGCCATGTGATTGATGGGGAAAGAATCTTTGCCTATCGCGCTCTGCGCTTCGCACGCAACGACGAGACTCCTCTGCCGGGTTATGAACAGGACGACTACATCCGCAACGCTTCGTTTGATGATTATCCGCTTAGCGAGCTTGCTGCGGAGTTTGAGCATGTCAGAAGAGCGACTCTCTTTCTGTTCAAACACATGAACGGCGAAAGCTGGACGCGCAGAGGATTGGCTAACGACGCGGAAGTCAGCGTGCGTGCTCTTGCGTATATTATTGCCGGACATGAGTTGCATCACAGAGAGATTCTGCGCGACAGGTATCTCTCAGCAATCGAAGGAATTTAGATCAATTTTCAAAGGAGTGTAAGGCATAAGGCGGTTCACCGCAGAGGCGCGGAGTCTTCGCAGAGATAGCGCAGAGAGTTAAGCATTCAATCTCTCTGCGTAAACTCTGCGCGCCTGCTCTGCAGCATGAGCATCAAGGCTGATTGAGCTTGCAAGCCTATTCGCCGTTCTTATCCTCTGTTGATTCCTCTGTTGTCTGATGAACGCTTTGTTTTTCCCTTGACCCTTCATGGTGGTTTGTTCCGAGTGTCCATGATGGCGGGTCGCTCGCCGGAAAAGTTCCCATGAGATTAGCGTCAATCTCTTTCTCATCCATTTCATCTTCATTCGGCTGCGCCGTGCCATTCTTCAGGTTGTCTTTATCTTCCGCCATTAAATTACCTCACTGTGTATTCAAGATGAGCCGACGCGAGCCGTCAGACGTGATGTCAACGCGGATGAAGCATCTCGATTGTATGCATCAACTCGTTGAAGCGCGGCTCAGAGCGAAGCGAGGCCCAGTTGGGGTCATGCTCAAACCATGCGCGATTCGCATTGCCTAAAGCAATCGCACGCTCAAGCCATTCAAATGCCTCGTCTGTCATTCCTTCCATGGCATAAGCGGAAGCCAGATGATAAGCGATGTCGGGATCAACGACGGCGTTCTGCTTCACCTGATCTGTAAGTTGGGCGCGAGCCTCTTCGTGACGGCCCAACGCGCTCAGGAAGATGGCGAAGAAGGGGCGCACGCCGTGCATACCGGGATGCGTTTCCAGAACTTGTTGCATCAATTCGGCGGCAGCCGCTACATCGCCTTCATAGTAGGAGTTGAGCGCAGAGTATGTCTGGACCATAGGGTTGTCAGGCTCGCTGGCGCGTGCCTGGTCCAGAACATGATGCGCATCCGTGTGGCGGCCCAGATAGATGTAGATGAGTGCGCGATTATAGTGGGCCACGATATGCGCCGCCGGGTCGAGTTGCACCAGACGATCATAGCTGCGCAGCGCACGCTCGTATTCACCGTCGAGGCGATGCAGAGTTGCTTTGACGAAATAGACTACTGCCTCGTTCGGAGCCTCCTGACGCAGAAGCGCAACCTCGCTGCGCGCTCTCTGTTTCTCACCGCGCCAGAGATAGATGAAGACCATCAACATGCGCGCTTCGACAACCTGCGGGTCAAGAGTCAACGCCTCTGCAAAGGCAGCTTCGGCGCGCTCGTAATCCTCCGCGCTGCCCAGACCTTTGAAGACGCGGTTGACGTAGCACGCGCCGAGGCCGTCATGCGCCAGCGCAAACTTCGGGTCGAGTTCAACGGCGCGTCGAAAGTGTGCGATGGCCCCGTCGCAATCTTCAGGCGCAATAGTGCGAAAGATAAAACGCCCGAAGAGATCGCGCCCGCGCAAATATTCTTCATAAGCCGCAGGGTTCTCTGTCGCGCGCCGCGCCATCTCAACCTGCTCGTCCTGGCTCAACTCTAAACGCAAACCTTCAACAATGCTTTTGGCGATAGTGTCCTGAACCTCTATGATGTCAGCCGCAGAAGCGTCAATGCGGTCGCTCCAGATGATGTCGCCGCTCGCCACATCGAGGAGTTGCGCCGTCACACGGAAACGCTCGCCCACGTGCATGAACCCTGCCGTCAGCACTGCGCTCACGTTTAGCTCCCGCCCGACATCGCGCGGGTCCACCTGCTGTCCCTGATACTTCGAGATGACGGAACTCGGTCGCACGACGAGCGAGCGCAGTCGCGCCAACTCTGTCGTCACTGCGTCTGCGAGCGAAAACTCGTAGAAGACGGAGGACGGGTCGTTATTCAAATTTCTGAAAGGGAGAATCGCAATGCTCTTCTTACTCTCGCGCTCGCCCACGCTCGTCATCGGCGTGAGGTTGACATCCTGCGAGGTGTGCGGCGAAGAGGTTGAAGCGGGATGGCTGCTGCCTGAATCAGTCGCGCCTCCCGAACCCGTGATGGTGCGAAACCAGCGCATAGCGCGTCCCATTGGACCAGCGCCGGAGAGATGACGCGGCGCGGATGGCCTGACAGATTCGATGAACTCGCCCGACGCGGAGACTTCCTGCAACAGGCTGCGCAGGTCATCGCGCATCTCTGCAATCTTTTGATAACGATCACGCGGCTCTTTAGCCATCGCTTTATCTAAAATCTGTTGCAGGCGCACAGGGACTTGATCCGTACGCATGTCAGCGAGCGGCTTAGGCTGATCGTGAAGCACAGCGTGGCGCACGTCTATGGACGTTTTGCCTTGAAAGGGCCAGATGCCAGCGAGCATCTCGTAGAGCAACACGCCCGTTGAAAAGATGTCTGCGCGATGGTCCACACGGTCGCCGCGCGCTTGCTCAGGCGCAGCGTGCGTGGGCGTGCCGTAGGGGACGCCGACCTCTGTCAACTGCGTCTGATGAATGCCTTCATTGCGGGCCACGTCATCGTCGAGCAGCTTAGCCAGACCGAAGTCCAGGACTTTCACCTGCCCCGATTCCGTAACCATCACGTTACCGGATTTGATGTCGCGGTGAATGATGCCGCGCGCGTGCGCTGCGGCGAGAGCGTCACAGACTTGAATGCCGATTAAGAGCGCGCTCTTCAGTTCTAATGGCCACCCTTTGACAAGCTGCCGCACGTTCTTTCCCCCGACATACTGCATGGCGATGAAGTGCATCCCGTCCGCTTCATCAAGATCGTAGATGCTGCAAATGTTCGGATGGTCGAGCGTTGAGGCTAAGCGCGCTTCACGCTCAAAGCGTTTGAGATTGGCTTCTTTGACAGTCAGTTCGGGGGGCAGCACTTTGAGGACAACGGTGCGACCGAGTTTGGTGTCGGTGGCTTTGTAAACTGCGCCCTGCCCGCCCGCGCCGAGCTTTTCGAGAATGCGATAATTGAGTAAGGTTTTGCCGACCATAGAGAACTCTCTTCGGTCGTTGTATGATAGCGCGCGTAGTATGGCTCTGTATTTGTGCTATTTCAAGCTTAATTCATTTTATTCGCAATTTCATTCGTTAACAGTCTGCCCGCCGCTCACGTCTTTCTCCCCTGAAGGCTCGATTTTGCTTTACGGCAGGAACGCGCTTACTATCTTTTATCTACCTTATATATTAAAGGACCAGAACATGGGACGCTTTGTTATTCAGACCACGCGGATGATTCTTTTCAGCATTTTGGCTCTGACTTTTTCCGCGCCTTTGCAGACCAACGCGCAACCGCAGAAAAGAGCCACGCCCGCGAGAGCGCGCCGTAAGCACGAGTCAAACATTCGTTTTGCTTCGGGCAAGAGCGCGCTCAAAATACCTTTCGACCTGTCCGGCAATCTCATCCTTTTGCCCGTCAGAGTGAACGACTCAAAGCCTCTCTGGTTCATCTTCGACACGGGCGCAGACAGCACAGTCATTGACGCTGCGCTCGTCAAGCAGTTGCATCTCAGCTCCGTTGGCAAGGTCACAGGCAGCGGCTCAGGAGGCTCGGCGGAAGCTGTCATTCTTAAAGGAGTTTCGCTAAAACTCCCGAATGTGGAAGCCTCGCACAGGACTGTGGCTGCGCTCCCGTTGGATTTTCTCTCCGCGCCGCTCGGCAGAAAAATCAGTGGCATTCTCGGCAACGACATCACCAAAGAATTTGTCGTCGAGATTGATTACGCGGCTCGCAACATCAATCTGTATGAGCCTCTGAGCTATCGCTATTCAGGCGCAGGCGAAATCATTCCCATCATCCTTGAAGAGAATTTACCTTTCGTGCGTGCGCGTTTTGTTCTGGAAGGTCTTGCCGCGATTGCTGGCAAGTTCGAGCTTGACACAGGCTCGACGGGCGCAGTGTTGTTTAATACTCCTTTCGTCAAAAAGCATCAGCTTCTAAAATCTATTCCTCAAACAAGTCAGACACGGATTGGCGGCGTCGGCGGCACGGCGCAGGCTTTTCTCGGGCGCGTCAAGAGCGTGGCGTTGGGCCGCTTTGCGCTTGAAAATGCGGTCGCACGTTTTTCTCAAAGCACGCGCGGAGATTACGCCACAGACAAATACGATGGCCTCGTTGGCGGCGAAATCCTGCACCGCTTCCATGTGGTGATTGACTATTCCCGCCGCAGAATGATGCTTGAGCCGAACGCGGAATTTTCCGCGCCTTACGAAGCTGATATGAGCGGAATGAAGTTGGTCGCAGACGGCGACGACTTTTCGATTGTGCTGGTTGATGATGTCGAGTCGAAAAGCCCTGCGGCGGAAGCAGGGATACAGGGCGGCGATACAATCACGGCGATTGATGGCCACCCCGCTCAAGAGTTCACCTTAGATCAGATTCGCAGGATGTTGATGCAGGACGGGCGAGAGTATCTGATAACTCTCAAACGCGGTGAACAAACGGTGCAAGCCAGATTCAAGCTGAAGAGATCAATATAAAACCGTTTCGAGCAATTCATCCAAACAACCAACCCTGCGCGCCTCTCGAATAATTCACCTCTCACTCATCTTCAAATTGGTCCACTACGCTTAACACGCGTCCATTGACTTTTCATTCGACTCTTCATTAACCTACACACCTCGCTAGGTTCCCGACAGCCTATTCGCCCTTAACCTTTTTGGACTCTGTGCCTGACAAAGCAAGAGACGGCGCAGAGTCCGCAACGCCGAAGTGTTTCCGACACTTCCCCAACCCAAAGGAGATCGAAAATGAATAAGACAAGATTTACCCTTAACCTTATCGCAGCGTTCGCACTCTTAATCGCCGGTAGTTCGCTGGCTCATGCTCAGGCGACTCGAACATGGGTCTCAGGCGTTGGCAACGATGCAGACCCGTGCAGCCGCACAGCCCCTTGCAAGACCTTCGCAGGCGCTCTCTCAAAAACAGCGGAAGGCGGAGAGATTGACGCTCTCGATCCGGCGGGCTACGGCACCGTTAGCCTCAACAAGTCCATCACTATTGATGGCGGCACAGGCACAGGCTGGGGTTCTGTGCTCAATAGCGGGACCAACGGCATCACCGTGAACGTGACAGTGAACGCGGCAACTTCCGTTGTGATCCTGCGCAACCTGACAATCAACGGCGCTAAGAATTGCGTCACCGCCGGATGCGCTGGTCTCATCGGCATACGCTTCATAGCAGGCAATGCTCTGCACGTCGAGGATGTTGTCATCGAGAATCAAGCCACGACAGGCATTGACATTAACAAGACCACGACGGGCCAACTCTGGGTGCGGGATACAGCCTTCACCAACACCACCGTCGGCATCAGGTCTACGACGAGTTCAGGCGTGATTATCTCGCAGGTTGAGCACTGCCGATTCGCGCAGTTGACCGATGGCGTCAATGCCATCACGAACACTTTCGCCACGATTCGTGATTCCTACTTCGGCGGGACCACAGGAGCCGTCAACGGAGCAGTCCGTGCCGGAACAGGCAGCACCATCAACATCGAGAACAGCATGTTTGCCAACAATGCCATTGGTGTGAATGTCAGCACGGGAGTGGTACGACTCTCCAACAACGACTTCTTCAACAACACGACGGCCATCAGTGGAACGGCAGAATCAGCCAACAACAACAAGTTTCGCGGCAACGGCGCTGACGGCACCACCAGCAACGTCATTGTCGTCAAATAACACGCCAACGCCTCTCTTGCCTGCTCGCCTTCTTTCAACCCTCTTCAGTTGAAAGCGCAAACGACAGGCAGTAAACAGTGGCGCAGCGGCGGACCTGCGGGCAGGCATCCTTTCCCGCCGCTCCTTTTCTTTAAGAGCCTTACTGTTCAATAGACAAATGAGCAGAGATTGTTTACACCGCATCAGAAGATAATCGCGCGCGCCAGCGAAAAAGCTGAGGTATAATTGAAACTTTTCGGAATTAGATTCTCTAAAAGGCGTGTTACAACACATCTTTTAGGGAGTCTAATATATAGTTAGATGGCTCGTTGTACCTGACAAGAGTTAAACCAATGTTCACAATCATAGCTTCTGTTATTGGCATGGTGACAGGATTGTCAGCCTTGATATTAAGCTGGTCGAACTATATTAAAGATAGACCTAAAATCATCATTGAGCTTAAGCGTAGAGAGATTAAGGCTGCCGAAAACCCAAAACTGATTGAAGAGGCGTGGGTAATCGCAATCAGTAACAATGGGCGTCGTCCAGCTTATATCACTCAGGTTGGGTTAGAGTTAGCTCCTAGTGAAGTTGGATTCAATAGATGTCTTTTAGTTTCTGATTCCACGAAAGGGAAAAGAATTGGAGAGGGCGATCCTCCAATGACATTTATCTTACCTAAAAAAACCTTGAAACCGCTTTCTGAAATCATGGGGAATTCTCGCGCTGTAGCTTTCGATGATAGAGGCAAGAAATATCTATCGAACACAATTATGGAGGCAGATTACGAAGTTTTGAGCGATGACCCTAAATATGCTGCGTATGTAAAATCTCAGGATTATCTGTGGCTTAAAATTGATGAGTTATATAAATCGAAAGATGAGAGTTGATGATGCACGCCATCTAACAACTCATTCAACCGGAGCGGAATGAGCTTGTCTTTCATCCGCAAGGATTGAATGCTTGATATAATTCTTCCCGCCCGGTTAATTCGGACGTTGGGCGCGATTACAGAACCCTGGGCGGTAGTGAGGACATCAAACGTTAACTTGTAACAGAATGGTAAAAGACAAATGAGCAATAAGATGCGAACAGTGGTGTGTATCGCGGGCACAATCGCCTTTACGTTTCTGGTGGCTTGCTCGGCACGCGCGCAGGTCGTGAAGATTTGGCCGGGCGTAGCTCCGGGTTCCGAGAACTGGACCCAGCAGGAAAAGAGGATTGATAACACTCCTCTCGGAACCGTGCTCTTCAACGTGGTCACTCCGACCTTGACGGCTTACCTCCCGGAGCGAAGCAAGGCAACAGGAACCGGCGTCATCATTGCACCGGGCGGCGCGTTCGTCGCGCTGGCTATTGATCTGGAAGGTGGCAACGTCGCGCGCTGGCTTCAGGAGAGAGGTATCGCCGCGTTCGTGCTCAAGTATCGGATTGTGGAGAAGCGCGGGGAAGGCATTCCGGCGAACATGAACATGGATGAAGTTGGTAAGTACGGAATCGCCGACGGGATTCAGGCGATCAAAGTAGTGCGGCAGCACGCGGCGGAGTGGGGCGTCTCTCCAGACAGGGTTGGCTTCATGGGATTCTCAGCCGGGGCAATGGTCACTAGCGGAACCCTGCTCCAGCAGGATGCGGCAGCGCGTCCGAACTTCGCCGCAATAATCTATGGCGCTCCGTTCGGCGTGATGCCAGCCATCCCGACTAAACTGCCGCCCATGTTTCTTGCGTGGGCGCAGGACGACGCCGTGGCGCTCGAACCTGTGGTCAAGTTTTATGACGTACTAAGATCAGCGGGACACAAACCCGAGGTTCATATCTTCAGCTCCGGCGGTCACGGCTTCGGCTTGCGAAAGCAGGGCACGAGCAGCGACCACTGGATAGACGCGTTCTATTACTGGTTGGAAGCGCAGGGATTCACCAAGCGAGCAGGCAGCACCGAACGCGGGCCTGGGCGTTGAATGTTGTAATCCGCGACCGGAGTATTCGACCTCGTAAAAGGAGAAAGAGGCTCGAATGAATAAAGAGGATGGGAATTATCTTGGCGGAGACATTGACCTCAGCCCCGACAAGCCGCGCGGGCTGCCGTTTCTAAAACCGCTCTACGGCCTGCCGCCTTATCAGTACACGGATGACGTTGTGCTGATGATTGTGTACGAGGCGGAAGAGGCGGCGATACGCGAAGTGTTGCCGCGCGAGCTTGAGCCGATGCCGGGCAACACAGTGGCGATGTGCTTCTTCCTCTGCCCGGATGTGACAGGCATGGGCGCTCATAACTTCACCATGCCCTGCATCCCTGTGCGCTACGGCGACTACACGGGGCAGTTCGTTCCCTATCTTTACACGAGCACGGATGCGAGCCTCGCCTGCTATCGTGAAGGACAGGGGTGGCCTGCCGTGCTGGGCCAGACGGAGATTACAGAGGCTCTCGGCCATGTGCGCGCACGCGTCACGCGCAACGGGCGCGAGATCATTCGCGCGACCGCAAGAGTCGGCGGCGACATCATCACCTCGCTCGATTTCCTCCCCATCATTCTCTATAAAGAGATTCCCGGCATGGACGGCAAGAGTTGTGACGACGCTTACTTTCTGACCTCAACCTCGCTCCTGACAAATCTCAACTTCAAAGCAGGAACAGGAGAGCTGAGCTTTCCCGACGCGGGAGATGACCCCGTAGCCCGCCTCAAGCCCGTAAAGATTAGCACAGCGCTCTACGGCACGATGGATGATCTCTATCCCGAAACCATTCGCATCCTGAAAGACTTGAAGTAGGCCGCACTTTATTTCGCATCGTGCAGCGCGTTGATGATCTCTTCAGTCTGCCCGCTTGCAACGAGTTGCTGCAAGCGCGTTTCCTCTATGCCTGCGAGCCGACCGAGAATAGTTCTAGCCGGATCGGCGTGGCCTGTTCGCCAGCGAGCCATCTCGATAAGCCTCGCCAGCACTTCCTGCACGCGCAAACGAGCAAGCAGCTTCGGGTCTCTGCTCCTCGTTAAAGCAGAGAGCAGCGCGCTGGCTTTGTTTAAGTCCGTCCACTTCCCGGACAGCAACATCTCTATGAAGCTCTGCGGCGGGATGTGCTTTGCCATGTCAGGATTGAATTCGGCGAAGACAGCCAGCGCTCTTGTTGCATTGTTGCGGACATCGCCGTTGCTATCGAGACTGGCATTGGCGAGAGCGATCACCTGAGTCCTTGACTCGCGCGCATAACCAAGCAACTGCGCGGCTACTGTTCGTTGCCGGTCATTTGCGGAATGCGCCAGCACTTCGCGCAGCAGACGTTCGTGGCTCAAGGCATATGCGCGCATCTTAAGTTGGACGGCGCGAAGCGGCGTATAGCTGGAAAGAGAGTATCCCTGAGAGCGATCTTCGGTGATAGCCCCTTTCCGTGTAGCTTCGTCTAAGACCTGCAAAGACTGCTCGTACAGCTTGACGATGCTTGAGGGAAGCTGAGATGTCCCCGTAGGCTTGGGGAGATAGTTGAGAGGTCTCGCCGCAATCCCGATAAAGATGCTTAGGTTCCCCTGTCTGTTACAACAGATTGAAGCAACGTCTGTCGGCGCATGGCCGGTTACCTCTCTCAGAGCCAGTTGCACTTCTCCCACTTTCTCCTGCCACACCGCCCTACTGATTTCGTCGCCTTCGTGAACAGGGAGCGCAACGCGCACAGTGTCCGGGTTGACTCCCGAATACCCGAAGAACTCAATCTCGCCGATATGAATTGGCTTATCCTGACCGTAGATGGCAGGAGCGGCAAGCAGGATGAGCAAGAGCAGATAACGTCTCATTATTCCTCAAGTGGCTTCGCAGCAATAAGCATTCAGGCAGCGTTGCGGGCGGCGATTTTCCGGGCATCATGCCGCGTCAGGCAGCCTAATCTGTAAGCTACTTTTTCGGCTCGTATATTTCGTGGACATTCCCGAACGGATCAATGAACGCAGCATAGCGGCTGAACTCATTCTCGGCAGGTTCCGTATGTAGAAAGCTAACGCCTTTTGCGCGCAGGTCTTGCATTGCTTCATCTATAGATGCAACTTCAAACACAAAGACTGAGCGCGCCACCCGGCTGTAATTCTCTACCGCAGCATTCCGCTCACATTTGAATGCAATAAGGTCGCACCCCTCATGCACAAACTCAAGCCTGCTCTCATTCTTCGCCTTCAACGGAAAGCCCAGAGTATCACAATAAAATCGCTTTGCTTCCGCCAGATCGGAAACGAACATCATCAGCTTTCCAAGTCTCATCGCTTCAGGTTTTCCGCTTTTCAAAGTGTCCACATCCGGCTACTTCTAATCTGTGCTGTCTAACGTCAAAATTTGTCCAGACGGTCAGGGGGCCATAACGAGGAGCGCCATTCCGGACATAACTACTCCATCAGAAATTTGTAGTTCTCTATGTGGTCTAACGACTGAATCTAACCGGGCGCGCACGCAACGCCGGTACGGACAAGTTGACAATGAAAGACAAGCTAACTCGCGCTCCGGTCCAATGAGTTGTTAGCCGCCGCCCAGGCGAATAAATTCCCCTGCCTTAATACTTTCTAATGCCTTCCTGGCTTCAGGCATCAATGGCAGCAACGTCTTCAGGCGGTTGTTTCTCGCCACCAATAGAATGATCCCGACGTTGAAGGCTTTGAGATTCTGCTGATACTTCAGATTTTGGTCAACTGTGAGGAAAACTTCAAACTCCGCTTCAGCGAGCGCATAGGAGTTTCCCATTCTTTACACCTGACCATCCTCGCTCCGTGACCGTGAGGACTTCATGCTCCGCCAACTCTCGCCTTCATTTGCGAGGCACACACTCGTCAAGCAGCACTTTCATATTCTTGCGCCAGGAATATTTCCTTCATTTTTTCAAGAACTTTGATAGCGTGCGCTCTACTCACAGCAGGAAAATCATCAAGAAATTCATCGAGGCTGTCGCCTTCTTCAAGATAATCGAATAAGGTTTGCACGGGCACGCGAGTCCCTGCGAAAACAGGTGTGCCGCCAAGAAGGTCGTCAGAGCGATTGACTAAATCCGTCATCATTTATCACCTCACGCCTGAATCATATCAAATTTTCGTGGCCTCGGAACAGGAAGGAGGCTACCGCTCGAATTAACCCGCCGCCCGCGAATGGCATTCTACATGAACGCAAGAAAAGAGCATGAAAGAGATGCTATCGGGCGGTCGGGTTGAATGAGTTATTTAGATGGCGCTTTTGTTTGCATCAAGCTCTTTAACTATCATCCTCATTCTTTTTATCCGGCAACCCAGATGTACTATTTAATCTGAAAAAGACATTTCGCTTTTCCCTGAAAGAAATCAGAACCCCTTTATCAAGAAGCTCGCGCAGTCGGCGTTGTAACGTTTCATAACGCGCCCATCCAGATAATCTATCTCTAAGTTCACTACCCGACATAGGACGCCCTTCTATGGAAAGCAGTGCTGTTATCTTGGTTCCTATATCAGCATCTGGATTTTTAAGTAGAAATTCATTGAATGTTACCTCTCCAGCCGACTCTCTTGTCGTTTCAATTTTTGCTCTAATCAAATCAAGCTGAGAGTCTACAATCTGGCTTAACTGCGCCCGCTCTTTCTCGTTAGCCGCACCGACCTGTTTCACTGATTCTTCAATAATTCTCGCTTGAGCTTTTTCTAGCTGTTCATTTAGCTCCTCGAAGTTCTTCGATAATTCGTTTCGCCCGCCTATAGCCGCATCCAACGTCCTCTCGAACATTCCACTTACCTGACTTTGGATTGTTTGTGTTTTCTCTTCAAGCTTAATGAGAGCGTCATTAGCAAGCTTCTGAAGCTGTACTCCATCCCTATAAAATTTGAGTGAAGCAAAGAATCCAACAGTAGTGATTATTAACGAAACTATTGATAATATAATGCTAAGCACTTCAATAACTGTCATTTAATTCACCTCTAGCAATCAGAAAGCCGTCTAACTATAATTAGACCGCTAGTAGCGGCCTAATACATCTCAGAGGCGACTTTTACCGCTAAACTGTCTAACTTCCCCGAAGGAAGTAGCAGGGAAGATATTATCGCGTGCTGTGGCTGTCAATGCTTGCACACGCTTGAGTGCAAGATGGCCTCTCTTATAAAAGGTTGACCGCGCAAATCCGGCGATGCGTGTTCTGGCAGAACTCTTCAGGATAGGCTTCGGTCTGTTTATGATTTGTGAGATTGGCTTTATGAGCAGCCGGTTCGGGTGGATGGGCCGGTTCGATTACTGAATTTCTTTAACTTCCGCACGCCATAAATTTCAGGGAGCTACCCTTGACAGCCCAACCGCCATCCGTGTAGCTGATTGCCAGATCAATTTCATGGGCTGCCGTTTCACCTTCAATCCACATCCCGTCGGCAATCTCTTCACATTTCAGGAGGTAGTGCTCTGCGCCCGTGAAGACGCTGCGCCAGTATGCGCCGAAGAGAACTTTGTAAGCTCTCCCGTTCACTTCTATATAGACGGTGCCGCCACTGAGGACTTTGAGATTGATGAGGCCGAGTAGTTCTAAAAGTTTGCTCTGGGCTTGCGGGTCGGGTTCTGTGTCTTCAGGTGATTGGAGCTGATGGCGCGGGTGTCCTACCGTGAGAAATGGCTCGTCATCCTGCCACGCTCCGGGTTCCGGGTAATGCTCCGTTTTCCAATGTCTGTCGCTGTCCATCAAGTATCTGTCTCAAGAAGATAATGCGGATGGTGTAGATGTTAATCGTCACGCCCGCCGCAAAGAGTAGATGGTATCGAAAGCCGACAAGCGCAACTTGATTATAGGCGGGACGGTTTTCTCAGGCCAGAAAATTCTTCCGTAGATGACGGGACCATTCAAGCCATGTCGAAGCCGCTTTTTCTTAGCTCGTCTTCGGCTTTTTCCGCTTCCCGTCCCTGCTCTTCTTCAACTACGCGCCCGTCGAAGAGATGTATGATGCGGTCTGCGTTTAGAGCGTAGCGCGGGTCGTGCGTCACCATGCAGATGGTCGCGCCGCCGCGATGCAACTCGCGCAAAAGCTCCATCACGGCCTCGCCGTTTGCAGAATCCAGATTGCCCGTCGGCTCGTCAGCCAGCAGAATGCTCGGTTGCCCTGCCACCGCTCTCGCTACAGCCACACGTTGCTGTTGACCGCCTGAGAGTTGGCTCGGCAAGTGGCGAGCGCGATGCGCCATCCCGACTTTTTCAAGCGCATCTCCGACCCTCTGCTTACGGTCTGCGCCGCTCATACCGCGATAGGTGAGAGGCAGCTCGACGTTTTCGTAAACCGTGAGGTCGCCGATGAGATTGAAGCTCTGGAAGATGAAGCCGACTTCGCGGTTGCGTATGCGTGCGCGATCTGAAAGGTCGAGGCTCTCTACAGGGTCGCCCTTCAGCAGATAGCTTCCTTCCGAAGGCGAATCGAGCAGGCCGAGGATTGAAAGCAGCGTTGACTTGCCGCAGCCCGACGGGCCTGCGATTGAAATGTATTCTCCGTCTTTGATGTCTAGATGAATGCCTGAGAGCGCGTGCGTCTCAACTTCATCCGTATAGAAAATCTTTTTGACATCATCAAGGTGAATCAAGGTTTGCGAAGATGCGCTCATCTCTCTTCTCCAATCTTAGTCACGAACAATCCATCCGTCTTCGAGTTTAATGATGCGATTTCCGTAGGCGGCATTCTGGTCTGAATGCGTCACCTGAACGATTGTCGTTCCCTGCTCGTTGAGTTTTCTGAAAAGCTCCATGATCTCTTTGCCCTGACTCGAATGCAGGTTGCCGGTCGGCTCGTCGGCGAGAATCAACTTGGGGTTGGCGATGACGGCGCGGGCGACGCCTACGAGCTGCTGCTGGCCGCCGGAGAGCTGGCTCGGAAAGAGGTCTTTCTTGCCGACGATGTGAAAGCGGTCAATCGTGTCGGCGACTATCCCAGCGCGCTCCTTCTTGCCGATGTCGCGATAGGAAAGCGGCATCTCAAGATTTTCGTAAACGGTGAGATGGTCCAGCAAATGGTAGCTTTGAAAAACGAAGCCGATATTTTTATTACGCAGGTCTGCGCGCTTCTTCTTGTCCAGCTTATGCACGGGTTGGTCCAGAAAATAATAGTCGCCGTCCCATGCGCTATCGTGCATCCCTATGATGTGAAGCAGGGTTGACTTCCCTGCTCCCGAAGGCCCCATGATGGAGACGAACTCGCCTTCTTTAATCTCCATTTCGACGCGGCGCAGAATGAACGTCTTCGTGATTCCCGTCTGAAAAAATTTGTCCACGTTTTGCAGCTTAATCATCCATCTACCTCATGCTCCTGGCCGGATTATCGCCCTCGCACACTTTCTCAATCCGCCATCAGATAGAAAGCGCCGTGCCAACAGGGATTGCGCGGCTTAACTGTTCAAAAACTAACTTTGTCAGGGCACATCGTCAGGTGAAATTTCAAAGTCTGTCCGTTTATGGGATGGACCAATCCCAAAATCGAAAAATGATCTTGTAGGGGCAGAGCTTGTCCCTGCCCGTCTTCTGCTTAAACAATAAATTAACAGGGATGGACAGGATGAACAGGATAAGAAGGGGAAATGGGGAAATGGGGCAGCAGGGAAAAGGAGGAAACTCTGTCTTTGACCTCTTTCCCTTTTCCCCTTATCTTTTCATCCTGTCTATCCTGTCTATCCCTGTTAATTTCTTCTTTTCCTTAATCTGCGGGCAGGGACAAGCCCTGCCCCTACACTTAAAGCGGGAGACGTAGCCTCGCCTCGCAGCCCTGCTGTGCGCGCCGGTTCTCAAGCGTGAGCGTGCCGCCGTGCGCTTCCGCGATTTGGCGACTGAGCGCAAGCCCGATGCCTGAGCCTTCCGGCTTTGTGGTAAAGAACGGGACGAAAAGATTCGCCGTGTTGGCAAGTCCTAACCCTTCGTCTTCAATCCGAATTTCAAGCTCCCCGTTTGTCTTCTTCCAACTCATACTCACGCCGCCGCCCGTCTCAAGCGACGCATCAACAGCATTGCGCAGCAGGTTGATGAGCACCTGTTCCAACTGATCTGCGTCAGCTTCAATCGTCAATTCTGGTCCAGCTATTAGAGTCACATCGAGCCGCGTTTCCAATCCGATGACCCTGCGAATCAACGCGCAGACATTCACAGGAGCGAAGCGCGGCGGAGGAAGACGGGAGAGGCGCGCGTAAGCGGACATGAAGCGGCTCAAGGCCGCCGCCCGCGACGAGATGACAGACAAGCCGCGCTGCATATCGTCATGCAAATCGAGCGGCTGAGGATCGCGCCTGAGCAGACTCTCAAGGCTGCCCGCGATGGATTTAATCGGCGCGAGCGAATTGTTCAACTCGTGGCCGAGCACGCGCACCAGACGCTGCCATGCCTCTCGCTCCTCTTCGCGCAGGGCGCGGCTGAGGTCTGTCAGGACCAGTAATTGATGTGGCTCGCCGCGATTGCGAAACGAGTTGCGGTGCATCTCCCAGCGTCCGCTTCCGCCGTTGAATGCCATCTGGAGTGTGCGCGCAGTCTCTTCACCATGAAGACACTCATCCAGACCCATCTGCGCGGCGGAGCGTCCCAGCAGACGTTCCGTTGGCTGCGCCATCAAACGCTCTCCGGCCCTGTTCACCAGAACCAGACGCTCCTCCCTGTCAAAAGCAAAGATCGCCACGTCAATCTCCGTCATCACCGTGCGAAGCAATGCCGTAGCTTCGAGCGCGCCCAGACGCTGCGTTTGCAGAATCTCTCCGAGCGCGTTCACTTCCATCAGCACATCGCCGAGCGCATCTTCACGGCTCGCTCCGCGTGCGCGGATGGAGAAATCGCCTTCGCGCAACGCCGCTAGAAGATTTGAAAGAGTTTGCAGAGGCAACACCACGCGCCCGCGCAACGCAAAGGAAAAGCCGAGCCAGCAACAGAGAATCAAAGCCGTTAAGGTCCACTCGACTTTGGCCGTGTGGTCGCCGCTCCACAGGAGTATGAGCGCGACGAGCGCGCCCGGCAGGCCACCCGCTAAGGCCATCAAGAGGACGCGGCGCTCATGGTTCAAACGCTGCCTGAGCTTGACAGGCGCGCGAATGGGCGAGCGCAGGCGTGTTGTCTTTCGTTCCAGCGTCTCTACACTTTTCTCCGGGCGGGTCATAACCCGTATTTTTGCAGACGGCGATAAAGAGCGCTACGGCTGAGGCCAAGTGCGTCTGCCGCGTGATTGACGTTGCCGTTAAATCGCGCGAGCGCTTTTCTTATCAAAAACGATTCAACCTCCTCAAGGCTCATCTCTTCAAGACGACGCGCGCCCTCGCCGCGCTCCGGCCTGAGTCCAAGATCGTTAGCTCCGATGTGATCTTCCTGAGCCATCAGGACGGCGCGCTCAGCCACGTGATTCAGCTCGCGTATGTTGCCCGGCCACGAATAATCCTGCAACGCATCCATCGCAGCCTTATCGAAACCCGTCAGCTTCTTGCGATAGCGTTCGGCGTGTTGATTCAAAAAATTCTGGGCCAGCAATGGAATGTCTTCAAGCCGCTCGCGCAAAGGCGGCAACTGAAGCTCAACCGTGTTGAGACGAAAGAGTAGGTCTTGACGAAAGCGGCCCTCGTCCACAGCTTTGTGCAAATCCGCGTTCGTGGCAGAGAGAACTCTCACGTTGACCTTGCGTGTTTTAGAAGAACCCACTCTTTCAAACTCGCCCGTCTCCAACACGCGCAAAAGTTTGGTCTGCAAGTTCAAAGGCACGTTGCCAATCTCATCCAAGAGGAGCGTGCCGCCATCCGCCAACTCGAAACGCCCGACACGATCCGTTTTAGCATCCGTGAACGCGCCCTTCACGTGGCCGAAAAGCTCGCTCTCGAAAACGCCTTCGGAGAGTGCGCCCGCGTTGACTGTCACCAGAGGCTTCGATGCGCGCCCTGAAAGACCATGAAGCGTGCGCGCAACGACTTCTTTGCCTGTGCCGTTCTCGCCTGTGATGAGGACGTTGGCATCCGAGTGTCCGACGCGGTTGATGAGTTCGATGATGGGCTGCATCGCAGGCGATGCGGCAATCAGCGTGGGACGGTCTTCGCCGTCGCGCAGCAACTTGTTTTCAGCTTCGAGTCGTTGACCTTTGCGAAGCTCCTGACCGAGCGCCGTCTGCGTCCGCAGGATGGAAAGCACGCGCGCGTTGTCCCAGGGCTTCTGTATGAAGTCGCGCGCGCCGCGACGCATCGCTTCAACGGCTACGCCGACGCTTCCCCATGCCGTCATCACGACAACAGGCAGCGTGCTGTCAACCGCCTGTATGCGGCTCAGTAAATCCAAACCCTCCTGACCGGAGGTCGTATCGCGCGCATAGTTGAGGTCCATTAACAGCACATCATAATCGCGTGCCTCCAAAGCGCGCAGCACACCTGCGGGCGAATTTACGCCTTCGATTTCAAAGTCTTCAGCCTTCAACAGTAAACGAAGCGCTTCGAGCACGTCTGGCTGATCGTCTGCAATTAAGATTCGAGACATGGTGTTAAAAGTGTCAGAACCGCCTGCGGTAGCGGGCGGGTGATAG
>JBAWGU010000781.1:0-9108 GCA_049593215.1 Pyrinomonadaceae bacterium | reverse complement strand
AATGACGATAGACGCGCCGCTCGTGATGGTGATTGACACGGCTTTCGGCCACGCGCGCGTGCAGCGAGATGACGGGCCGATGTTGAGCGAGCTGGCGTCAGCCACGCAGGGCATCAATGCCTTCATCGCTCTTGCGCTTGATGACGACATTGCCGGAGCGGATGGACCAAACGCCGCGCTCGTCGGCGCGTACCAGATTGATTATCTGGACCCTGAGCATCTTTATCGCATCGCAGATCTGCATCTCTTCCGCAAGAACGAACAGGCGCGCGCCGCGCTTCACGAACTCTACATAGGCTTGCGCGAGGCGATGCCCGGATTCAACTGGAGCGAGCCGCGTTTCGTCTCAGTCTATCCCGTACACCCTCTGGTTGCGGACATCGCGCCTGCTGTTCGCATGTACGCGCCGACGTTTGCCTTCCTGCCGTTTGCTGCCGCCGCAGGCGCGCTCGCCGTCAATCATCCTGCGCTCTCTCTGATCGTGCTCGATGTGGTCTTTGATCGCGCGCAGTATGAACTGCGCAAGAGCGCGGACCTCTACGATGCCTTTATCGCTTACGAGCATCTGGAGAAGGAAGTCATCACGCAGTTTCCCGTGATGCAGCGTCTTCAGGCCAAGCTTGTTTTGAAAGGTCTCTTCATTCTCTCGCTGGACGGGCGCGGCACGACTGCGCGCGAGTTGAGCGCGGCGATGCTGCTCTATGATGAGAGACAGCCGCAGGCGGCGATTGACCGGATTGAAGAGACGCTTGCGCGCTTCGCACAGTTTGCGAACACGGGATCGCTCAGCCGCAGCGAAGAGGGCGCGGAGGCGCGTTATCGTTTTCAGATTACCGCGTCCGCCAATTTCGATAAGGCTCTGGAAGAAGCGGCCACGCGCATCTCGGAAGATAAGGGAATCGGCGACTTGATGCGCGTTGTCGCGCGCTCGCGCTTTGAAGACTGGCCGCTCATGGACGCGGAGCACGCAGGAGCTTCCGTGTTCTCAGTGCTCTGGCGCGGCTCTTATCGTCGCGGGCTGGTGAGCTGGCGTGAGCAGGAAGTCGCAGCGACGGCAAAGAATGATGAAGACACTGCTGTTGAAAATATTTCCGCGCCGCAGGATTGGCAGCTTATCGCCTGCGCTCCTGAAATATCTAACGGCGAGAACGGCGCATCGAAACAGTCTTCCAACAGTAACCTGAGCGCAAGCTCTTCCGATGAACAAAATCTTTCGAGCGACAAAGCTTCCTGCGTGGTGTGGCAGCCCGCGCCTTTGAGCGCGAAGGATACAAAGGTCTTGCGCCGCTTGATTGCGCTTCGCACGGACGCAGAGCTGCTGGCGAATTTCGATGAAGCCACACGCGCATCCGAGCGCACTCACGCGGCCATCGCGGAGCGCATCTGGACGCGCATCTATGTTGACGAAGGCACACTCCTGTTCGGCTCTGAGAGGCGCGCATTCACAACGGAAGCTCGCGCCGCGTCAACTTTTGCGGGTGCGCTCGCTCCGATGCTTGATGCAATGTTCGCTGCGCGCTACACGCAGCATCCTGCTTTCGCAGAGACTCTGGACGAAACGGTAACGGCGCGTCTCGTATGCGATCTCTTCGGCGGAGCGAATCAGAGCGAGCGAGGCGTGCAGGAGTTGGCCCAGAAATTTGCTCTGCCGCTTGGCCTTGTTTCTCTGCGCGGCGATCTCTACGCCTTAGAAGCTGGCGATCAGGCGTTGAAGCCGATGTGGGTGAGAGAAATTCTTGCGCTCACGGATGCGGCGAACGGCGAGGTCGTGCCGGTGCAGGCGGTGCATTCAAAACTCTCCGACGCGCCTTACGGGTTGCAAAGAGAAGCGCAGCGTCTGGTCCTGACCGCGCTTGTCGCGGGCCGCCGCATTGAGTTCATCACTTCAACAGGTGATCGCATCAGCCGCCGCACGTTGGACCTGTCGCTCAAGTGGGACGACATTCTTGGCATTGCTCGCGCCGCGACTCTCGTTCATAGCGCGGAAGAGCTGACGGAGTGGGCGCGGCTGTTGACGGGCAACGAGTTGCTCACGACAATTGCGCGGCCCGAATCGCGCGAAGCCGTACGCGCGGCCCTGAGCGATTGGCTTGGCGGCTGGCGCGAGCGAAATCTGCTGCACGAGTTTGACTCTCTGCCGGACGAGAGTTTGACGACGCGCGCGTGGGCTTTGGCGCGAGACGTGCGCAAGAGTTTCGAGTCTGCTGCCGAGACGATTGAGACCGTGCTGGCAGACACCATCTCTCTCGAAGAAGGCTTGCAACGCATCACGGACGCTTTCGCGGATTCGACAGAGACGTTCGCGCAAAGAGTTGAGCAGTTAAAGATGCTGGCGGATTTCACCTCGCGCATTGCGGTGCGCGAGCGTGCGCGCGCCTATCTCTCATCATCCGAGCCGACCGCTCTTGATGACATTGAGAGCGCGCGGCGCGAGTTGATGACGCTTATCGCTGACGCTCACACGCTCTTTGAAGACGCATCCGCAGAGCGTTTCGATCTTTTGTGGAGCGAGTTCGGGGCGCGCTACACGGAGCATTATGCCAACATGCACGAACGCTCTGTCGGCGCATCCTCCGATCATCGCGCGATTGACATTCTGCTCAGAAGCAACGAGTGGAGAGAGTTTGAAGCTCTCTCGCAACTCTCCATCGTCAACAATAAGTACTGGGATGAAGCGGCAGCGATACTGGACCACGCGCACCGTATGCGTTGCGAATTGCCTGTGCGGCAACTCCTCGCGGAGCGTCCAACCTGCTATTGCACGTTCCGCCTCTCTCATCACTCTTCGCCGACGCGCCTTGCGCAGTCGCTCGAAGACACTATGCGGCGCGGGCGAGAGGCTCATCGCCGCACGCTTGCGCTCTGGAGCACGCATCTCGCGCACGCGCTCCACATTATGAAAGAAGAGGAGCCGCACATGCACAGGGCCGAGCGCGCGCGCTTGCTCTTCGAGAGTCTTGCGGAAGGCAGTGAGCCTGCGACGCTCTCGCCTGCGGATGTGCAACTGATTGAGCGCGCCTTGCAGAAGATGGCCGCGCCCGCCCTGCGCGTCTCTCTTCCGACTGACGGACTTTTAACACGCGGCGAATTGGACGCGCGCCTGCGTCAATGGCTTGATGATCTGCCCGGCTACCCTGCGCTCGTCGAAATCGTCCACGAAGGCGAAAGCAATGCGGCGTGAGAAAGCGAAGAGGGAAAGAGGGGAAGAGGTTAAAAAGGGAAAAGGTAAGAGAGAACTCCACGCCTCTTCATCCGTCTCTGATTCTCAAAAGCATCAGACTGTCTCAATCATCGGCGCGGGTCGGATGGGAACTGCGCTTGCGCTCTCTCTGGCTTCGTGCGGTTACCGCGTTGAAGCGGTCATGGCGCGGCGACTCTCTCACGCGCAACGCGCCGCGCGTCTCATCTCAACACACACGCGCGCATTCTCCGCTAAGCAACTCGACAAACTCCCTCAGAGCGGCATCATTCTCATCACGACGCCCGACGACCTGATTGCAGAGACCGCCGCGCGTCTCGCCGCGACACATCAAACGCTCCGTCAAACTCAGCCATCATCTCATCCGAATCAGCGACCTTCTCATCAAACACGCATCGCGCTGCACGCGAGCGGCGCGCTCTCTTCGGAAATCCTGTCGCCTCTGCGCGATGCAAACTTTCGCATTGGCTCGCTGCACCCGCTCATCTCCGTGAGCGACCCCGCGAGCGGCGCAGAGAGTCTGCGTGAAGCTTTCTTCTGCATCGAAGGTGACGCGCAAGCCGTGAGCGTTGCACGCAAGATTGTGCGCTCACTTGGCGCACGCGCGTTTTCCATCAAAGCGCGCGACAAGGCTCTCTATCACGCGGCGGCTGTGATGGCATCAGGCCACATCACCGCACTCTTCGACATTGCCGCGGAGATGCTCACTGCCTGCGGCCTCACGAAACAGAAGGCGCGCGCAGTGCTGCTGCCGCTCACCGGAAGCGCGCTCGAAAATCTCTCGAAGCGCGAACCCGCACGCGCACTGACAGGCACCTTCGCGCGCGCAGACATCTTGACGGTAGGTAAGCACCTCGCCGCGCTCCGCTCTTCAACTCTGCGTGACGCGCTCGCCGCCTACATCATCTTGGGCCAGCGTTCGCTCAAGCTCGCAAAAGAGAGCGGCGCAGACGTTGAGCTGTTAGAAGCGATTGCGCGGACGCTTAGCGGCAAATAAAAGGGTTCACGCTGGAGGCGCGAAGAAAAGAAGGACAAAAGGGTTGAGCATTTTGCGCGCTTATGTTTTTCTTTTCTTGCGCCTTTGCGCGAACCCTTTGCTACACATTAGATTTCGCGCTTATCAAGCTTGCGTGCTGTGCGCTGTTGGCGTTAGAGTTAATCCACATCAACATCCCTGATTGAATAGATTCACACGCGAAAGGATTTTCGCAAGAAGCCACGATGCCAAACACACCTAGCGTAAGTTACAGTCTGACCCTGAGAGTCAAGCTGTCGAGCCGCGCGGGCACACTCGGAGAACTGACCACAGCCATCGGTCGCGCCGGAGGCGACATCGGCGCGATTGATATTGTCAGCGTCGCTCAGGACTCCATCATCCGCGACATCACTGTCAACGCCGCATCAAACGAGCACGGCGCGCAGATAGTCGAAGCCGTGCGCGACATTGACGGCGTTGAAGTCGTACACGTCTCCGACCGCGTTTTTCTGATGCACATCGGGGGCAAGATTGAGGTTGTCTCGAAGTCGCCACTGAAGACGCGCGCAGACCTTTCGATGGCCTACACGCCGGGCGTCGCGCGTGTCTGCGAAGCGATTCAACGCGACCCTGAAAAAGCTTTCACGCTGACGATTAAGAAGAACACCGTCGCCGTCATCTCAGACGGCACGGCTGTGCTAGGTCTTGGCGACATTGGACCAGCCGCCGCGATGCCCGTGATGGAGGGCAAGGCGATGCTCTTCAAAGAGTTCGCGGGCGTGGACGCTTTCCCGATCTGTCTTTCGACGAAAGACCCCGCAGAGATTGTGCAGACCGTCAAAGCTATCTCGACTGCCTTTGGCGGAATCAACCTTGAGGACATCTCCGCCCCGCGCTGCTTCGAGATTGAAGACCGCTTGAAAGAGGAGCTGGATATTCCTGTCTTTCACGACGACCAGCACGGCACGGCAGTCGTCGTCCTCGCCGCGCTCATCAACGCCCTCAAGCTTGTCGGCAAAAAGATGGAAGACATTAAGGTAGTCGTGAACGGCGTGGGCGCGGCGGGCGTGGCCTGCACAAAGATCATTATGGCCGCAGGCGTTAAGAACATCGTCGGCTGCGACCAGAAAGGCGCGCTCTATAAGGGGCGGCGCGAGCACATGAACTGGGTCAAAGACTGGTACGCGCAGAACACCAACCCGAACGAAGAGAAGGGAACCGTGCATGATGTCATCAAAGGCGCAGATGTTTTCATGGGCCTCTCCGTTCCGGGCGTGATAGATGTCGAGGACGTAAAGAAGATGGCGGACAAACCCATCGTCTTTGCGATGGCGAACCCGACGCCTGAGATTATGCCGGAAGATGCCGCGCCGCATGTCGCCGTGATGGCGACGGGCCGCTCGGACTATCCCAACCAGATTAACAACGTGCTCTGTTTCCCCGGCATCTTTCGCGGCGCGCTGGCCTGTCGCGCCTCGCGCATCAACGAAGAGATGAAACTCGCCGCCGCCCACGCCATCGCCGCAATCATCACCGACAACGAGCTGCACCCCGAATACATCGTCCCCTCAGTCTTCGACAAACGCGTCGCCGAAGCCGTCTCGAAAGGCGTCGAAGAGGCTGCCTACCAGACGGGCGTTGCGCGAAGAGAACGCTCAGGCGTTGACCCGACAATCTGAAAGCTATTCTTTAGTTGTTTTAGAACTACGCTTGCGCGCCTTGTATTCGGATGAGCGTTTCAGTCCGATGGCCTGAACCTCTGTCGAGTTGCGCCCGAACTGCGCCACCACCTGATCTTTCGAGCCGAGAACCTTATTGTGAAAGGCCCATGATTTAGCGACGGTGTTATCGCGCTTCGTCTCGTAATCGGCTGCGGCCTGCGCTTCCTGCTGCTGCGCGGTCTTCCAGTCGGTGTAGGAAGCGTCAATCGCCGTCATAGAGTAATCGGCATTAGCGGGCGCATAGTTGGCGATGCCCTTCAAGGAGTGGTAAATCTCTTCGTCATCGAGCAGGTCTGAAGGTTTGATACGCCGTGTTTCGTTCTTAGCCATTGGAGGAACTCCTTTTAAGAATAGAGTGAGAAAGCCGGAGTATGAGGGAACGGCAGATAAAGTGAGTAATACTAACCTGCCCCAACCATCGAAAGTATCAAAGCGCGTTGCCGTAGTATCGCCGGACCGGGGCAGTCTTCCCGTAAGGTGTCTTTGTACATCGAATGACCGCCTAGCCCACGCTCCGTGCCTGTATCAAAATCTGCCCGACTCTTATTCACATCAACCTCTCTGAGTGGAATGCCCTTAGTGTTCACCAGCCATCCGTACAATCTCGCCACGCTAAGTATCTGGCCGCTAGTCAATTCCTCACCGGGTAAAGCAAAGTTCTCGACGCTAATCCACTTCGCGTCACCCCAACTCCCTTTCATCGCTTTAGCTCTTTGGTCAGTATCAACGAATTGCCATATCTCACCTGATTTAGCGATGGCGAAATGCGTTGAATTATTATTTTCATCAAACGAGGCCCCGATATTTTCTATCGTGCCGAGTACTTTCTCCCCGGTGGTTTTATCTTTGACCCCATCGGTGATGTGAAGGAGAAGGCCGTGTAAGGGAGGAATCATTAGTCCTGAGACCCAATTACTATGAGTTTTCACCTGCTTAGCGTATGGATACCAGGCCATCAGTCATACCCCTTTCAATTCAAGTGGCAGGCAGCGAATTTATTCAAGGATAGATTTACTATCTAGGTTATCAATGCAGATAACTGCGTCTGATTTCACAGTATGAGGGCAAGCACGCGCGCATCATACGCCGCGCCCGTGAAAAGTCAATAAAAATCTCTAAAATCCGCTAAAACCCCAACAAAACCGCACAAACGCACGTTTCCCGCACCCCTGCGCTCGTTCTCCGCACACTTGAGTTCATTCTCCGCAAACATCGGGAGAACGAGCGCAGGCGTGCGGAGAACCTACGCACGCCTGCGGAGAATGAGCGCACGCCTGCGTAGAACGAACTCAAGCGTGCGGAGAATCAACGCAGACGCGCGGAGAACGAGCGCAAGCTTGAGGATAACTAACTCTGCTTTGCGGAGAACGAGCGCGGGCGTGCGGAGAACGAACTCTAGCGTGGAGATAACGAGCGCAGTCTTGGGAACAACTAGCTCAAGAGCGCAGATAATGCTGCGACAACTTCACCTGTTATCTAAGTCAGCGAGTGCAGCCATCTTAGAATGCCAATCTGCCACGTAATCGTAATCACGAAAAACAACTTCAGAACGTATCGGCTTGAATACATGGCGGGCTATCTTGCTTTCAAACTCTTTTCGTCTAGCGTTATCTGCAACAATATAGAATTTAATTCTGAAATCTTGAAACTCTAAAAATTTAAGCAAAGAGTTCTGAATGTCCGTCGAGTGTTCTACCTCAAAGAATGCTTCCGGCAACTGTCTTTGATTAAACCATGAAACATCAATCGTCCTCGCTCTTTTCAACAATGAATCATAGGTGAAGTTATGGAATTGCTTCATCGTTGAGATGTCAGACAGTTTGCGCGAGAGGAAAAGCCTGTTCTTATCTTGATTCGGAACAAAGGTCTCGTAATTGTTCAGGTTGCCGATCTGGACAAGCAATCCTTGATAGTAGCTATGATTGAACTCTTCGGGATTCCTTGCGTCTGCTTTCGCGTCGAGTGCGAGTTTTGACAACACAGCCTTGCGCTCAGACTCAAGCGCCCACAGTCCGGGCCTTATTTTGAAGAATTCTTTATGTTCTTGGACGATCCGGCGAATACTGGCGAAAGGTGTTTTTGTTCCTTTCCAATGAGAATCGGGAATTCGCGTTGCCGTGCGGTACAAGTGGCCGAGCGTAGCGTATCCGCCGTTCTCGCGCATGGCCTGAATAACCGCTTCGTGCTGTTTCACCGCCGCTTCAACCTCTCGTGACAAGATTATTGCGGCGTGAATTATACAACTAGGCGGCGTATTCTTTCTGCCCTTTTATTCTTGGGAGGATAAGACGACGCAGCGCCCATTCGAGCAGTCCGTCTTTAGCTAGGCTTACGTTGACAACATAAGTAATCGTTTCAAAAGCCTCTCGCAAAGCATTCTTCGATTTCAACCAACCAAGACCATCCGTGACCCAGATAAATCCGATGCCTGCGGAAGCTAAAGACTTGTGCCTTCCTGTATAGTCGCGTGCGATAGCTTTTAATTTAGAGCCGCCCCCGCCGTAATGATTAATCTCCATCACAACAAGACGGCGTGGCTCGTCCTTAACCCAAAATGCCCAATCCCAACGCTCGCCATGAAATTGTTCTGGAAGAACACAGCCTTGAGAACTTAAATAATCGAAAGTAGCCTCTTCTTTCGATTGCAAAAAAGGAATCTCTCCTAATGTTTCTTCAATGGATGGTCGAATAGCTTTTACCCCACAATCACCGCCGCGATTCTTCCGCCCGTTTGTATCCATACCAACTTCAATGCCTGTTACATAATCGGGCACTGATTCAATTCGTTCAAGCAGCGTTAGTATTCGTGAGTCGCAGAGGAAACGCACATAATGCTCGACCTCTTCTTGTGCCAGTTGCTTGGCGTGTTTCGGGAAGTTGTAAGCAATAACCGGAGCATTATCATCCTTCTCATCCAATAGCTGAACGGAGTTTCGACAAGCCATCAGGAGCGGCAGAGCCGTCACAACTTTTGGGTAATCTGTCAGCACCCGCCGCGCCATTTTCCTTTTATCCTGTGCGCCGCACAGTGAGCTTAGTAAGTGTAGCTCGGGGCGATGATTCTCAATCTTCTTAAAAATCTTATTCCAATCAACGTAATAATCGGCGTCAAAATAATTTTGAAGCGTGCCGAGAAACTTCTCAAAAGCAGCGTCGGCGGAAACAATCCCGTAGTGAATTTTGTAGAAGGAAAGGTCAGGCATCCGTAACCC
>JBAWGU010000780.1:0-4531 GCA_049593215.1 Pyrinomonadaceae bacterium | reverse complement strand
GTGGAAACCGTGAGCCAAGATGGTAAGTTACCAAAGTCAAAACAGACCTGGTAACTCCTAAGTAAAAAGCGCCTCCGACGATCTTTAAGCGACGGCGGAGGCGCTTACAAATTTTTTCCGATTAGATAGAGGCGCGCTCCCCGCTTGAGGGTTTGAGCAGGACGCCAAAGGACTTTATGAACTTTTCGCAACTGGGACTACAGCCCGCGCTCGTGCGCGTGTGCGAGTCTCTCGGATACACCGAACCAACACCAATTCAAAAAGAGGCGATCCCTGTCGTGCTGACAGGCTCAGACCTCATCGGCTGCGCCGAAACCGGAACAGGCAAGACCGCAGCATTCCTGCTGCCCATCATTCAACGCCTGTCCGAGCGTGCGCGCCCCGGCGTCCGCGTGCTCATTCTTGCGCCGACGCGCGAGCTTGCCACGCAGATCGAAGCCAGCTACCGCTCGCTCGTTCCTAAAAAGAGCGCATCCTGCGTGACCATCATGGGCGGCGCGAATATGACGCGCCAGACACAGGCGCTGCGTCGCGGCGTCAGCTTTGTGATTGCCACGCCCGGACGATTGCTGGACCACATGGAGCGCGGCGCGATTGATTTCTCTTACGTTGAAACGCTTGTGCTTGACGAAGCAGACCGGATGCTCGACATGGGCTTCTGGCCCGCGATTCGTCGCGTGCTCGCAGCGTTGCCGAAAGAGCGTCAGACGCTTCTCTTCTCCGCCACGATGTCTGCTGAGATTGAAAAGATTGCGCGCTCGAATATGCGCTCGCCAAAGCTCGTCGAAATCGGCGCGCGTGGCCGCGCCGCAGGAACAGTCGAACAGACTGCATATCCTGTCGCAATCGAATCGAAGACTGCTCTCCTGCTGGACCTCTTGGAGCGCGAACGCTACGAGCGCGTGCTCGTCTTCACGCGCACACGTCGCGGGGCCGAACGTCTCTCGCACATCCTCGAAGCGCGCTCGCACAAAGTTAATCGCATTCACGCAGACCGCAGCCAGCCGCAGCGCGAAGCTGCCCTGCGCGGCTTCAAAGAAGGACGCACGCGCGTACTTGTTGCCACAGACATCGCGGCGCGCGGCATTGACGTTGATTCAATCTCGCACGTCATCAACTACGACGTGCCCTCCGCGCCCGAAGATTACGTGCATCGCATCGGACGCACAGGCAGAGCCGGAAATCGCGGCCACGCCATCACGCTCGTCACACCAGTCGAAGAGCTAAACATGCGCGCCATCATGCGACAGACAGGACAACCCATAGAGCGCGTCCTGCTCCCCGGCTTCGGAGGAGTGCAGCAAGCTGCCACCACAGCAGCCAAGCCTTTCGCTTCCGTGCGTCACGGCAGCAGCATTGGCCGCCGCTCATTCCGCCCGCGTCGCGGCAGATAGTTTTTCAGCATGAGCAAGCAACAAACTTGCTCATGCTCTACAAGAGAGACACACGAACTTCTCTGTCCCTCGCCGGGAAGCGTCGTGGCAGTTACGAAACTTTTGGCTTCCGCTTCGCCTGAAGCGAGGCGTAGGCCGCAATTGAAAGGGTGAGTGGATGATGGAAAAGCCAATCTATACAGTCGGACAACGAGTAGAGAAACTCTGCGCGGTATGCGAGATCGAGCGCGGCCACCTAGTCGCGTCCGTCACCAAGCGCGGCCACATCTCCCGCGTTGACTGCCCCGTCTGCGGCACACGCAGCACCTTCAAGAGCGGCATCAAATCAACAGGCCCACGCGCCTCTTCGCAAGCCGGTGCGCCCTACGACCAGACGCGCACCTATCGCAAAGGCCAGACCATGATGCACGCCTCCTTCGGTCACGGCGAAGTCACCGCGCTCATCGAGCCACTCAAAATGGATGTACTCTTCGCAGACCGCCTCCGCCGCATGATTCATGGGCGCGCTTAGGAGAGCGAACCGGACACGCTACTATTCACCTTCGATTGGTTGTGTAACTCCGGTTTCAGTAGCTACGCGCAAAGCTAAGAAGGCTTCTTTCAGAGGTGGATTAACCGCACTGTCCGGTTCACTCATCAAAAGAGCTTGGTATGCTTCTAAGAACTGCATACGGATGCGATAGAACAAATACAGAAAATGCCGAAGGAAGCCGATGCAATCAAGTATCGCAAATTCAATTCCTATCTTCCCATAGATAGTTGCTGCATATTCCTGCACGTCATCGTCAATTCTATCAGTAGTGATAAAGATGTAATTGTCTATGTTTTGCGATGTAGCCGCGAGTTTCTGTAGAGCAATATCAATGTCTTCGTGCGTGACTCGTTTCGCTTTCATTTCATAGACGGTTACAACGTCACTATCATCCTTCAAAGTGATTTCCACATCGCCTAGCGCGCCAGTCTGCTTGTCGGCTGCGTTATGACCTTGCAATGGTAGATGGCGCTCTCCGAGATATTTATGTGCTGCTTGATATGCCGCAGCCACAACTAATACGGGCAGACGTGCAGATTTAGGCAAGGCCATGTGCTGTACTATCAGCGTGATGATGTTCTCTGCTGGTAACGATGAATCATTACCTGAAGACTTTAGCGCTGCGAACAAAGTCTCTATGCGCTGTTTTCGCTCTTCACGAATGATTAACATCCAACGGATAATTTCAGCAAGCAAGTCTTCAGCTTTAATCGCACCGTTGTAAACTGCGGTTATCAGATCAACCACATTGATATAGAGTTTCTTAGGTCGGCCCACAAGTTGCACACCGGGTGCAATTACAGTCTTGTTAGTTCTAAAAGCTGGCGTGAGAAAGCTAGTTGTCGGATTTACAGGCAAGCTATGCCTGAAAGCGAAAGGCGCAACGTATGTCTCATCGAAGTGACGACCAGAATAGATACCCTCGCCGCCGATTTCAGTATAAGGTTTGCGAATATCAAGTGAAGAGTCTGAGAGCTTCGCCACTAAGCACGCCATGAGGAAGCGTGTCCCGGCCTGGTTAGAGCATCGGCATACGAACTCAACATGAGTCTGAATACCGGGCAGCTCTGTCAGGAGCGGCGTGTCAAGACTTTTTGAAGCGCGTTCGTAAGCTAAGTCAAGAATGCTTGCCGGCGACGGATTGGCTGACACTTAGCTTGCTCCTCAATCTTATAGTTAACCCACAGAACTTCCGTGCGTGGTGTTTTCACAGAATGAATAAGTTTTTCTTTAGATTCAATTTGTCGCCAATCACTGTAGAGCTTATCCATCAATGAACAGTGATAGCTTGAGATGGCAACCTTGCCTTTCACGTTGCGTAGAACTGCGGCAAGTTCGCGGTGTTGCTCATCCGTCATCTCGTTTGCGTAGGCGTTCGTATCGCCGCGAGAGTCATGCGGATATGGCGGGTCACAATAGAAAAGCGTCTCTTCATTATCGTAGCGCTTAATCACTTCAATCGCAGGGGCGTTTTCAATTTGCACGCGCAGTAATCTTTGGGCAATTAAAGGTAAGTCGTCCACAGCGCCGAGCCAGCGCGAGACAGCGCCAGCCATTCCCGCCCGGCTCGTCAATAAACAATGGGCCCACCTGCCAGCACTTGCTTTCTGTGCGAGTCCGGTTCGCACCTGTCGGGCGAGAATATAGAATCGGCGTGCGCGCTCAAGATCGCTTATTCCTTCCTCGTTTGAGATGGCACGCTCGAATTCTTCGCGAGAGAATGGCGTCAATCCAATAGCCTCTACAAGTGCGTCCTTCCGTTCGCGCAAAACCCGAAAGAAATTCACAACGTCGCTATGCACATCGTTGTATGTCTCTACAGGAGAAGGCTCACGATTAATCAATACGGCTGCCGAGCCACCGAAAGGCTCACAGTAATGAGTAGCCTTCGGTAGTAAGGGCAGAAGCCAGTCAAGGTGGCTATACTTTCCACCATACCAGCCAAATGCTATCAGCTTACCCATTCCTTATATACCCCATCTGATCATATAACGTCTGCCACACATTTATATCAAATAGAAAAGTGCGTGAGAAAACTTAGAAAAGATATTAACGTGTGCTGTGGTTGTCAATGTAATCACGCGTATCATTGAGTTAGAGTCTTCTCAATGCGGCGGTCTGGGACGAGCCACATGATGGCAACTATCACGTAGAGCGCGCAGGAAATCCATGGCTGCACAAAAGCGAGTAGGATGGCGGCGAGATAAAAGACAGGCGAGATCTTGCCCTTGAAGTCTGTGCCGAGCGCGGTTGCCAGAACGGAATCTCTGCCGTGTAGAGAGATGAGGACGCGTGTCAGGATGAAATAGGCGATGGCGGCAAGGAGCAGTACCATGCCGTAAAGAGCGACGGGCCATGCGGCAAAATGATTCTCGCCCATCCAGTTTGTGACGAACGGGATCAGCGATAGCCAGAACAGCAGGTGCAGATTGGCCCACAGGACGGGACCGTTAACGTGCTTGACCGCTTGCAAGAGGTGATGGTGGTTGCTCCAGTAGATGCCTAGAAAAATGAAACTGAGTGCGTAGCTCAAGAAGACAGGAACGAGCGGGCGCAGCGCAGCTAGATCGTGGCCGAGCGGCGCTCTCATTTCCAGCACCATGAC
>JBAWGU010000779.1:0-5501 GCA_049593215.1 Pyrinomonadaceae bacterium | reverse complement strand
CAGTGAGATTAGGTGAAGCGCTTGCCGCGCGTCTTCTTGAGCAGGGAGCGGAATCTTTATTGTGCGGTCTGGATTCGTAGGAGAATTCTCAAGATGGAGAAGCGAATAATCTCTGCTGGCGTGACCTTCTTTAACAAGATTCTTGGCTTGCCTTTCATCTTTCTTTCAATCTTATTTATGTGGCGATGGGACTTCCTCGACCCTTATATTCTTATCAATTTAGTTTACCTGTCAATCCTGTTTCTGCGGTCAGCTTTCCGATTAAAGAGAGTCAGCATTGACGGTGAGCATCTGTATGTGACCAACTTTTTGAAAGGAGTTGTGATTCCTCTTTCAGAGATTGAAGCTGTCACAGGAGGTAAATGGTATCGGCCATTTCTAACTATTCACTTGCGCCACCCGACAGAGTTTGGCAAGAAGATAGTATTTATGCCTCGGCATCCTATTGCCGATGAGTTGAGGGAATCAGGCAAAGAGGCTCGCCGCAAACAACTACTAGCAGACTCTTCTGACGAAACTTCTGGATTAGCTTTCGATAATGAACAACACAGAGATACTTCAGCCCGATGACTCTTTTTCAAACCGGAGTCTGAACGGGCGCACCATCGTCATCACACGCGCGCTCGCACAGTCGCAGGAGTTTGCTGCGGAACTCGAAGGCTTCGGCGCTCGCGTAATCGCCTGCCCTGTGATTGAGATTACAGAGCCGGAGAGTTACGCGCCGATTGACGAAGCGATTGAGAATCTCTACGGCTATGATTGGATTATTTTTACGAGCGTCAACGGCGTCTCCTATTTTCTGAAACGTCTTGAGGCTTGCGGGCGCGACGCGACGGAACTCGACGCGTTAAAAGTCTGCGCCATCGGTGAAGCGACGGCTGAGCGTTTGAGAGACGCGACCATACACGTTGACGTGATCCCAGAACAGTTCAAGGCCGAAGGAGTTTTCGCGGCTCTGGAAGATTATGTCGGCGGGCGCGAGAATTTGAGCAGCCTGAATTTTCTAATTCCGCGAGCGGCTGTTGCGCGCGATTATCTACCGAAGGCTCTCGAAGAAGCTGGCGCGCGCGCTGATGCGGTTGCGGCTTATCGCACTGTTAGTCCACAATCAACTGAGCGCGCCAAGCTGGAAGCTCTGCTCGCAGGCGGCGCAGTTGATTGCATCACGTTCACAAGCTCTTCGACAGTCACAAACCTGGCGCAGCTTTTCGACACGACGGATTTGAGCAAGCTTCTTCAAGGCGTCGCCATCGCCTGCATCGGCGACATCACTGCGCGCACAGCCGCAAATTATAATTTGCGCACAGACATTCAACCCGACGAATTCACAACCAGAGCGCTCGCGCTCTCTATCGCCAATTACTTTGCTAAACGAAACTAAGAACCGCTCGCGCCCTCGTGCTAAGATTCTACAGATGCCTAAAGGTCGCATTCTCATCGTTGACGACGAAGCCGAAACTGCCGAAAGCATCCGCGAGCTTTTAACGGCATGGGGCTATGAAGCCGCCACTGAAGCTGACGGCCTCGAAGGTCTCAAGCGCGCGGAAGAATTTCGCCCGTCCGTCATCATCACAGACATCCTGATGCCGAACCTTGACGGCTTCGGACTCCTGCGCGAAATCCGCGCGCGTTATCCTGAGATGGCCGTGATTATTTTGACAGGGCAAGGCTCCGTCGAGATGGCCGTGCGCGCGATTCAGGAAGAGGGCGCGTTTCACTATTTCGAGAAGCCGCTGGATTTTCAGAAGCTGCGCATGGTGCTTGAGCGCGCAGTCGAATACGGCGCGGCGCGGCGCGAGAACGAACTCCTGCGCCGCCAACTGAAAGACTGGGGCGCGTTTGGCGAACTCATTGGCAACTCGGAGCCGATGCGCCAGATTTACGCGCTGATAGAACAGATCGCATCTTCTTCCGCCTCCGTCCTCATCACAGGCGAGAGCGGCACAGGCAAAGAACTCGTCGCGCGCACGATTCATAACATGAGTCCGCGCCGCACCGCGCCTTTCGTTGCCATCAACTGCTCCGCGATTCCTGAAACGCTGATGGAGTCAGAGCTGTTCGGGCATGAGAAAGGCGCGTTCACAGGTGCGGGCGCGCGTCGTCAGGGATGTTTTGAGCTGGCGCACAACGGCACGTTGCTCCTTGACGAGATTGCAGAGATGCCAACGCTCTTGCAGGCCAAACTTCTGCGTGTGCTTGAAGAGCGTTCTGTGCGCAGGCTCGGAAGCACGGAAGAGATTCCCGTCAACGTGCGCCTGCTTGCCGCCACAAACAAAGACCCGCACGAAGCTGTCAGGACAGGGACGTTGCGCGAAGACCTGCTCTATCGCATGAACGTCATCACGATTCACCTGCCACCCCTGCGCGAGCGCATTGACGACATGCCGCTTCTCGCGCAGCATCTCATCACGGCGCTGGCCGAGAAACATAATCGCCCCGCGCGCTTCATCAGTCCCGCCGCGCTCGAAGTTCTGCGCTCGCACGCGTGGCCCGGCAACGTGCGTGAGCTTCGCAACACCATCGAGCGCGCCGTCATCATCTGCTCAGGCGAAGAGATAGGCCGTCATCATCTCGCGCCTTACCCTGTGGACCAACGCGCACGCGCTCGCAGTGAAGACACGCTCTCGCTTCCTGTCGGCACGCCGCTCGAAGAGGTTGAGCGACAGATGATTTTGAGAACCCTGCAAAAGACTGAGAACAACAAGACGCGCGCCGCAGAGCTTCTCGGCATCAGCTTGAAGACACTGCATAACAAGCTTCGTCTCTACCGCGAGCGCGGCATGATGCCTGAAGAGACTCAATCAAATCGTCTGGATTTTCCGGCAAGCAAAGAACGGGCGAGCTAACATCCGGGAGCATCTGGGAGCGCAGGCATCCTGCCTGCATAGCGAGCTATAGCTCGCTCATTCAAGTTTTGTATTCACTCAATCTTGAAATCACCTCTATCCGTTGTTCGCGCCTTCGTCGCTCATGGCAGGCAAGATGCCTGCGCTCCCGGGGGCGGGACGGCGCACCTTGTCACCTCTAACGCCGATGTGCTATTCATCGCGGGCATGTCTCTAATTCTCTTCTTCGTTGACGGTCTGGGAATCGGTGCGCGCTCTCCCTTTAACCCTTTCGACGGACTTGAAGAAGCTGAGCCGCTCGCCGTCTTTCAAACGGAAGAACCCGCGCTCATACACGACGGCGCGCTCATGAGAACTGACGCGACGCTCGGCATAGCAGGCAGGCCGCAGAGCGCTTCGGGGCAGACGACGATTCTGACAGGCATCAACGCTCCCGCGCTCTTGGGCTATCACAAACAGGGGTTTCCCAATCAAGCTCTGCGCGAAATCATCCTTGAGCATTCCATCTTTCTTCAACTCAAACGCGCGGGCGTTGGTCCCGTTACCTTCGCCAACGCTTACACGCCGCGCTTCTTTGAAAGTCGCCCGCGCTGGGTCTCTGCCACAACCACCGCCGTCGAAGCGGCAGAGATGCGCTTTCGTGATCTTGAAGATTTGCGCGCAGGTCGTGCCGTCTTTCAAGACTACACGAACCAGATGCTTATCGAGCGCGGTCTGGATTTCCCTTTACAGACGCCTGAGCAGGCAGGAGAGATTCTCGCTCAGATAGGAAACGCTCATCGCTTCACGCTCTACGAATATTTCATCACGGACAAGGTAGGCCACTCTCAGGACATGGAAGCGGCCCGCGTTGTGCTCAAAAATCTTGCGCGCTTCGTCAGGACTTTGCTCGCGCGCGTTGACCTCAAGCGCACGACAGTTCTGCTGACAAGCGATCACGGCAACATCGAAGACCTCTCTTCGCGCAACCATACTTTGAATCTTGTGCCCACGCTTGTCTGGGGCGCAAAGCGAGACACATTCAGCAGCCGCATACGCACGCTCGCAGACATCACACCCGCTATCGTCGAGACCCTGACAGAGAAAGCGATGACAAATTGATGGACGCAACGGGCAGTTCTCATAAACAGAACGAAAAGCCAGCCAGCGAGAAAGTTCATGTCCCGCGCTATTCTTACTACGCACTCGCCGTTCTCACGCTCGTCAATTTTCTGAACTACATTGATCGCCAGGTCTTGCCAGCCGTCGCGCCGTTCATGTTCAAAGACCCGAAGCTCAATCTCACGGACACAGAGCTTGGCTACATGGAAGCCGCGCTGCTTCTATCCTTCACAGTCCTTGCGCCGATGTTCGGGCGATTGGGCGACCGCCGCTCGCGCACAAAGCTGATGGCGAGCGCGGCTGTCATCTGGAGTCTGGCAACGGCGCTGACGGGCCTCGTTGACCGACTTCCTTTCCTGCCAGCTTCCGTGCAGCTTCATGCGCCAATCATCAACGTCACGCTCGTGATGTCGGGCATCGCGCTCGCGCTCTGCTTTGTGCGCGCCGTGGTCGGAGTCGGCGAGTCGTCTTACTCGACGATTACGCCGAGCCTCATCGCGGATTATTTTCCGCCGCAAAAACGTGCAACCGCGCTCGGAGTTTTTCAGGCGGCGATTCCGATGGGCTTCGCGCTCGGCTACGTCATCGGCGCAGTTCTCGCATCCTTCTTCGGCTGGCGCACGGCGTTTATGATCGTGGGCGTGCCGGGCCTTATCACCGCCGCGATTGTCTGGAAGCTGCGCGAGCCTGTGCGCGGAGCGACGGATGAAAAGATTGAAGCCGCAACCGCGCTTGAAGAGATTGCCATTGCGCCTGCTAAAACATCAGAGGCACTCGCGCATACGGATGTTGAAGAGTCATGGATTAAAACTTCCCTGCGCATCCTGCGCACGCGCGATTGGATTCTTTCAACGGCGGGCTACACTGCGCTCACTTTTGTGCTCGGAGCGTTTGCAACGTGGGCGACCGTTTTGCTTGTGCGTGACAAAGGAATGACGGAAACGAGCGCGGGCATCACGCTCGGAATTGTGACGCTGCTCGGCGGCGCGACGGGAACTTTCGGCGGCGGCTGGCTGGCCGACCGCATTGCAGCAAGAAGGCACAACGCATATTTTCTGGTCTGCGCGGTGAGCAGTTTTCTAGGCATCTTTCCGACCCTGATGGCCTTGCTCTCGAATAATCCCTACATCTATCTGCCCGCAATCTTTTTCGCAGTCATGCTCCTCTTCGTCAACAACGCGCCGTTTCATGCCATCCTTATAAACAGCGTTCCCGCGCTCGTGCGCGCCACAGCCGTCGCGCTCAACATCGTCATCATACACATCTGCGGCGATGTCATCTCTCGCGCAGGCGTTGGAATTTTGTCCGACTCGCTCAAGGATGGAAACTTTCACGCCCTCGCCGCTCTGGCTCAGAATTTAGGGATTGACCCGACACGCTTTCATCTCACCGCCGCGCTTCTAGTCGCGCCGCTCGCGCTTCTGATTTCAACCTTCTTCTTTTTATGGGGAAGTAGAAAACAGCACACAGCTTAAAGATTTCTATTAATGTGAGTCCGACGTAAGAAGTTAGCGACAAGATAAGCCCCGAAGGGGCGAGATTCAATAGCCCGGC
>JBAWGU010000778.1:0-4667 GCA_049593215.1 Pyrinomonadaceae bacterium | reverse complement strand
GTTTGAGACGGCGAACCAAAATGTCATCGCTGCCCTAAGCTCTTTCGCTGACTGGTTGGAGACGAATCTACTGCCGCGCTCGACAGGGAATTTTGCCATCGGCGCGGAGAATTATCGCCGCAAGCTGCAATACGAAGAGATGGTTGACACGCCTCTCGACGCGCTTCTCAGTGACGGCGAAAGAGAGTTGAGGCGCACGCAGGAAGAGATGCGCGTGCTTGCAGAAGAGATTGCGCCGGGCAAAGGTTTGCAGTTTGCGCTGCGCTCACTCGCGCGCGAGCGTCCGACGGCGGACGGTCTGGTTGGCGATGCGCGCTCGGAGCTTGATCGCCTGCGCGCTTTCGTTCGCACGCAAAATATTCTGACGCCGCCCGCGTCGGAAAACTTGATGGTGGCTGAGACGCCTGAGTATGCGCGCTCGACGAGTTTTGCCTCGATGGATTCGCCGGGAGCGTTTGAGCGCGTGGCGACGGAAGCTTATTACTACCTGACGCCGCCCGACGCGAGTTGGAGCGAGCGGCAGAGGGAAGAACACCTGAGCCAGTACAATCGCTATCGCCTGACTGTCACTTCGATTCACGAAGTCTATCCGGGCCACTACTATCAATTCCTCGCGTTGCGACGTGTGCAGCCGTCGCGTGTGCGCGCGACGTTTGCCTCATACAGTTTTGTGGAAGGCTGGGCGCACTACTGCGAGCAGATGATGCTCGATGAAGGGTTCGGCGGCAACAATCCGAAACTGAGGCTCGCGCAACTCGATGCCGCGCTGTTGCGCCTGTGTCGCTACGTGGTCGGCCTGCGCCTGCACACGCAGGGCATGACGTATGAGCAGGCCGTCGAGTTTTTCATGCGCGAAGGTTATCAGGAGCGAGTCAACGCGGAGCGCGAAGCGCGGCGTGGAACGGAAGACCCGACGTATCTAGTCTACACGCTCGGCAAGATGGAAATCATGCGCCTGCGTGAAGATTGGAAGCGGCACGTGGGCGCGTCGTTCAGCCTGAAAGATTTCCATGATCGTCTGCTCAGTTACGGGATGCCGCCGGTTAAGATTATACGGCTTGCTATGCTCGGCGATGTGCATGAAGAGAGAGCTGGCGAAAATGTTTCGGGTGACCGGACGAATGATGTGGACTTTTCTTTGCTGGCGACGGGCACGATGAGCAGTTATGAAGGAGCGCGAGGCGTTGAGGTCGTGAGCGATGAGGATGAGTGGCGGCGCGCGTGGCAGTTAATCGGGATGGGCCGCCTGCTTCCTGATGTCAACTTCAACACGCGCGCAGTCGTCATCATTCATCAGGGACAGAAGCGCACGGGCGGTTATAGCGTCTCTGTCAACAAGATTCGGCGCGAGGGCGCAACGCTCGTTGTCAGCGTCAACGAAGAGATTCCGCGCGTAGGCGATATAGCTTCGCAAGTCATCACTTCTCCGTTTGTCGCCGTAGAGATTCCGCGTCCGCCAGGCGGCGCAGTGGTTAAGTTTGAAGATGCGGTGATTAAATCAGAACAAAATCGCAATCTAAATAAGGAAAATGTCAGGCAGCGTGGACGCTACAGGAGACGCCCGCGCCAATAAGGTAAGAGGCGCGGGGCAAACTCCTGTATAATGGGATTCATCAAATAGAAGCCAGCGAGCGCGGAGCAGTTATAATTTAGAGTAAGCTGGCAGAGATTGACACGCTCTCTCCCCCTGCGTGTTTCTTTAGCAGTCGGGCGTAAGGTAAGTTTCGGGGGAGACTCGGAGTTCTGTAAAGAGCGGCGAACCCTCGAAAGGCGGGATGTTCGCCGCTCTTTTAGTTTGATTCGGAGAACGCGCCTTGCGCACTTTCGGGCAAGCGCGGAGGAGGGAGAAAATGAGAACGAGTAATCATCGCCACGCACAACGTCTTATCGCGTGGCTCATGGCTGTCGCCATCTTCGCTCTGCCCATCACGGGCATCGCGCAGACCAAGATTAGTTATCACAGCAACAAGTACAAGATTACGGATGATGTTCAACTCGGACGTGAAGCGGCGCAGCAGGCCGAACAGCAGATGCCGATTCTGAATGACGCCGAAGCGACAAACTACGTGTCGAATGTTGGCGAGCGGCTGGTCCAGAATATTCCTGAAGAGTTTCAGCATCCCGAGTTCAGATACTATTTTAAGATTGTCAACGCACGCGACATCAATGCTTTCGCTTTGCCGGGCGGCCCGATGTACGTCAATCGCGGGATGATTGAAGCTGCTCGCACGGAAGGCGAGATGGCTGGCGTGATGGCGCACGAGCTGAGCCACGTTGCGCTTCGTCACGGCACGGCGCAGGCGACCAAAGGACAGAAGTACGGACTCCTTGCAGGCATCGCCGGAATCGCCGGAACAATCATCGCAGGCCCGGCAGCCGGACAGATCGCGCAGGGCGCAATCGGCGCTTACTTCCTTAAGTTCAGCCGCGAATATGAGACGGAAGCTGACGTGCTTGGCGCGCAGATTATGGCGCGCTCAGGTTATGACCCGCGCGATCTTGCGAATATGTTCAAGACCATCGAGCAGCAGAGCGGCGGAAGCGGCAGCCCGCAGTTTTTGAGCGACCATCCGAGTCCTGCAAACCGCTATGCGCGCATCAATCAGGAAGCTCAATACCTGAGAATCACCAATCCGGTGCGCGACACTGGAGAGTTTCGTCGCATACAGTCGCGCCTCAGAGGGATGGGCCGCGCGCCTTCAATGGCAGAGATCGCGCAGAGCGGCCAGCGTTATCCTTCGAGCGGAGAAGGCGGAGGCACGAGCAATTATCCTTCCAACGCTCGCATCGGCAGCCGCGTCGAGTATCCTTCTACGCGCTACCAGACTTACACGGAAGGCAATCTCTTTCGCGTGAACGTGCCGAGCAACTGGCGCGAGTTGCAGGCTCAGAGTTCCGTCACCTTCGCTCCTGAAGGCGCATACGACAGTCAGGGAACTTTCACGCACGGCGTGATGATTGGCGTGGCTCAGGCGCAGAGCAACAACTTGCAGCAGGCCACGAACAATTTTATTCAGGGTCTCGCGCAAAGCAACAGAAACCTGCGGCAGCAGGGCGGCTACCAGCGCGGCACGATGGCCGGACGCAATGCGCTTGCCTTGACCTTGAGCAATACGAACGAGATTACAGGCCGTCCTGAAAATGTGATTGTCTATACGACGCTGATGAGCAACGGCAATCTCTTCTACCTGATCGGCGCTGCGCCGCAAAACGAGTTTCGCAACTATCAGGGCGTGTTCCAAAATGTAGTGCGCTCGATTCAACTCAACGATTGATTGTTTGAAGAATCGGCTTCGTCAAGAGCGGAGGCGAAAGGCCCGGCAAGCAAACGGGCCTTTCGCTTTTTTCGCGTTTAGAGATAATCTAGCGCGCGATGGGAGAGAAGGCACAGGGACGGAGTTGGATAAAGTGGGCGCTCATCTTTGCGTGCTGGACGCTGTTCGGGCTTTTCTTTACGAGTCAGGAAGCGATTCGCATGGCCTTTATGGGCAGGGCCGTCGAATGGAAGCGGCTGCTCGCAGGCTGGCTCGGCGTCTCGTACATCTGGGGCATCCTGACGCCCGCCGTGCTCTATCTCGCCACGCGCTTTCCCGTCGAGCGCAAAAGACTGGCGAAGAGTTTGGCCGTGCATTTCTGCGCCAGCTTCTTCTTCGCCGTCATCGAACTCTTTCTCTACGTGCTCATCGCGCCGCACATCGGGCTTGGGCCGCGACCGAGGCCAACCTTTTTTTCAACCTTCAAGTTTGCCTTCGTCATTGATTTTCATTTCGATGTTTTGACCTACTGGGCCATTCTCGGCATCACTCTGGCAGTTGATTACTATCGCCGCTATCGTGAACGCGAGCTGCGCGCTTCTCAACTTCAGGCCAGACTCGCGCAGGCGCAACTGCAAGTCTTAAAGATGCAACTGCACCCGCACTTTCTTTTCAACACGCTCCACGCCATCTCAACCCTGATGCACAAGGATGTGGAAGCGGCTGACAGGATGATTGCGCGCTTAAGCGACCTGCTGCGCGCGAGTCTGGAGAGCGTCGGCGTGCAGGAAGTTTCGCTCAAACAGGAATTGGAACTCCTTGATCGTTATCTTGAGATTGAGCAGACGCGTTTTCGTGATCGTTTGACCGTTGAGATGCAGATCGAGCCGGAGACTCTCGATGCGCGCGTGCCAAACCTAATCTTGCAGCCTCTGGTAGAGAACGCCATCCGCCACGGCATCGCGCCGCGCTCCGCGCCCGGGCGTATTGAGATAAGCGCGCGACGCGACAACGGCACGCTCAATTTAGAAGTGCGCGACAACGGGCGCGGCATCATGCTCGACGCGGAAGCGAAGCTCAAGGAAGGCTTGGGCCTTTCAAACACGCGCGCACGCCTTGAGCAACTTTACGGCCCATCGCATCGTTTCGATTTAGAGAATAGACGGGACGGCGGACTCATCGTCAGCCTCAGTATTCCATTTTCTGAATCCAGCTCGCGTTAAGCTCAATGTCGAAAATACGCGCCCTGATTGTTGATGACGAGCCGCTCGCGCGCGAGCGCATACGGACGCTGCTTGCTGATGAAAACGGGGTAGAAATTATTGGCGAGTGCGCGGACGGGCGCTCAGCCGTCTCTCTCATCAAGACGGAATCACCGGACCTGCTTTTCCTGGACGTGCAGATGCCTGAGAT
>JBAWGU010000777.1:0-6334 GCA_049593215.1 Pyrinomonadaceae bacterium | reverse complement strand
AGGCAAAAGTGTGGGGAAGCCGATTTTTAATTACAAAGCTCAATTTGAGTGCTGTAATTAAAGTTGGTTTCCCCTAACTTTTGCCTTTTACCTTTTTCCTTTTGCCTTGTCTTACGCAGTAGCCGGGTTGCTGCCCGTAATCGGCGGCAAGATAGGCTTCAGAGGCTTGGCCGCAGGCTCTTTGAGTTGCGGGCGTTCATCGTCTGAAGCGGAAGGCGTCTGATCGTCGTCGAGCGAGAGGCCCGCAACGATGCGGCGAATCTGCACGCCGTCTAAGGTCTCGCGTTCAAGCAAAGCTTCCGAGAGACGCACCATCGTGTCGCGGTTGTCTTCGATAATCTGCTTGGCGCGCGAGTATTGATCGGAGACAATCTTTTTGACTTCCTGATCAATCTTAATCGCAGTGTCTTCAGAGAAATCTCTATGCTGAGCAATCTCGCGGCCTAAGAAGATCTGCTCTTCCTTCTTGCCGAAAGTTAAAGGACCAAGCTCACTCATGCCGTACTCGCAGACCATCGCACGCGCAAGCTCTGTCGCGCGCTCGATGTCGTTTGACGCGCCTGTGGTGATGCTGCCTAAGAAACTCTCTTCGGCAATGCGCCCGCCCATCAGAATTGCAATCTGGCCCAACAAATATTCTTTCGTGTAGTTGTGCCTGTCGCCTTCGGGCAACTGCTGCGTCACGCCAAGAGCCATGCCGCGCGGAATGATTGTCACTTTGTGAACAGGATCAGCGTTCGGGACTTTCAGACCGACGAGCGTGTGGCCCGATTCATGATAAGCCGTGACGCGCTTCTCCTCATTCGAGATGACCATTGATTTGCGCTCCGCGCCCATCAAGACCTTGTCCTTCGCCAACTCGAAATCAGGCATCGCAACAAGCTTCTTGTTATAGCGAGCAGCGTTCAACGCAGCTTCGTTCACAAGATTCGCAAGGTCTGCGCCCGTAAAGCCCGGCGTGCCCCGCGCAATCACGCTGATGTCAACGTCATCACCCAGAGGAATCTTGCGCGTGTGGACTTTCAGGATGCCTTCGCGCCCGCGAACATCTGGACGTGAGACGACAACGCGACGATCAAAACGTCCGGGACGAAGCAACGCAGGATCAAGCACATCCGGCCTGTTGGTCGAAGCGATAAGGATCACGCCGTCGTTCGATTCAAAGCCGTCCATCTCAACGAGCAACTGATTCAAAGTCTGCTCGCGCTCGTCATGTCCGCCGCCTAAGCCTGCGCCCCTGTGACGACCGACAGCATCAATCTCATCAATGAAGATGATGCACGGCGCATTCTTTTTCCCTTGCTCGAAAAGGTCTCTCACGCGCGATGCGCCGACGCCGACGAACATCTCAACAAAATCAGAACCACTGATGGAAAAGAAAGGCACGTTGGCTTCGCCCGCGATGGCTCGCGCAAGAAGCGTCTTGCCTGTTCCCGGCGGTCCCATCATCAGTACACCTTTGGGAATGCGCCCGCCGAGCTTCTGGAATTTTTGCGGCTCTTTGAGGAATTCGATAATCTCCTGCAACTCCTCTTTGGCCTCTTCGACGCCCGCCACGTCTTTGAACGTGACGCGCTTCTGCTGGTTATTGAGCAGCTTCGCCCGCGACTTGCCAAAGCTGAGAGCCTTGTTGCCGCCCGACTGCATCTGCCGCAGCATGAAAATCCAGATACCTATGATGAAGAGAATCGGCGCCCAACTCAGTAACACGGGCCAGAGGTAAGTGCTGCCGGAATCGTCTTCAACCTTTTCAACTTTAGGCTTGCCCGTCTCTTTATCAACAGCGACGGACTGCTCGATCAGCTTGGCTTTATAGGCCGGACTGTCCAGTTGCGTGCGAAACTCGTTGCCGCTCTTATCAACAGCGACCACCTCAGACTGCTTGATGGTGAGCTTGCCGAGTTCGTTATTATTGACCTTAGTCGTCAGTTCGGTCAGGCCAATTTGGGATGCGCTCTTGCCCTGCGTTTTGGCAAAAAGCTGGTAGAGCAGCAGCGCGCCGACCACTATGAACAACCAGAAAATTATTTGTCTCGCAGTAGAACTCAAATCTTTTCAAAGCCTCCGATGCCGATGATAACCCATTCCGGCATCATTTGTCGCTCCCGCAAACCGGAAAGTTTTGGCCCTGCCGAAACGGGAGCATCCTTTTATCTATTGTTCCGGCAGAACCGAGTTTTAGATGCCACTGCCGCGAATCGCGTTGCAGTTTGGCGGCGCGCAGGGCTATGGCTCAAATAGCTGTCAAAGCCCTCTTATCAACGATCATTGGCCTGCTCGAAAGTCGCCAGATAGGGCAACTCACGCCAGCGATCATTAAAACCCAGCCCGTAACCGAAGACAAAATTCTCGCGTGATTCAAAGCCGCGCCAGTCAGCTTCTAAGCCCACGCGACGACGATCAGGCTTATCCAGCAGCACGCACAGCTTCACGCTCGCGGCCCCGTGCGATTCCAACTGCTTCATCAAATACTCCTGCGGCACGCCCGTATCAAGCACGGCTTCGACCAGCAGGATATTCAACTTTGACAGATCCATCTTGGTGCTGAAGGAGATGTCCTGAACCCCGCCGCGTGATTGATGATCGTATCGCAGGAAGGCCGTGCGCGCAGGCACACGCAGGGCGCGCAGGAGGTCTGAAAGAAAAACGAAGCTGTCTTCGAGGACGCCGAGCACGGTCAGTTCCCGGCCCTCGTAGTCTCTTGTGATCTCTGCGGCGAGATCGTGAACCCTTGCGGCAATCGCCGCCGCGCCATGAACTTCAACAATCTCAGCCATTATTTATGCACACGCCTCTTCTATGAAAGTACCCAACAAACCGAAAACCGCCGCGCGGGGCTGGCGGTTCGTGGACAACTTTGATTTTAGACGCCGCTCACTCCGATTTCAACCTTTTAATTTCCAGACGCAGTGTTCCGCGCCTTCTCTCAACCATCGCTCCGCCCGGTAGCTGCGCCACGCGCCCGCCACGCGCTCCGTCAAGCAGATGCTCGACGGCTTCGAGATGGACCAATTCTAAACGCCGCAAGTCGCCGCGTCCCGCCGCAATCCACTGTCGCAATGCTCGCAAGCGAACGGCACGCGGCGCGCTCGCCAAAACATCTACGCGCAGCGTTGGCGGTTCGGATGCTTCCGTCCCGGAAGATTCCGTTTTCACTTCCCCGCCCTCTTCTTTTGCGTCCTCACTCGCTCTCTCAAGCAACTCCGCAGCAGCCCTGGAAAGCGCATCAGATTCTTCACGCAACAATTCGGCGGCGCGAGAGAGAGCCTCTACGATGCGCCCGTTAAAGGTCTGCATGAGCGGCAGAAGTTCGCGCCGCACACGCACGCGCGCAAACCTCTCGTCCGTATTCATCTCATCAACCCTGAATTCTACACCGCGCTCACGGCAATACTTTTCAGTTTCCGCCCGCCGCGCCCAGCGAAGCATCGGACGAACGAGCAACGCTCCATTTTCAATCCCGCTTCTTTCATCAAGCACGCGCAAAGGCTTGATGCTGCCTAAGCCATCCGCTCCGCTCCCGCGCATCAAGCGCAGCAGAAAAGTCTCTGCCTGATCGTCCATCGTGTGCGCGGTCAAGACAAAACGCGATTGAACTCTGCTTGCCACTTCTGCCAGAAACTGATAACGCGCGCGCCGCGCCGCCTGCTCCAAATTGTCTCTCAAGGCAGCCGCGCGCCCTCGCACATCTGCGCTCTCTACAACTGATTCAACTCCAAGCTCTCTCGCTAAGGCTGCGACCCAACGCGCATCACCTCGGCCGGCCTCTTCACGCAGGCCATGATCCAGATGCGCGACGATTAAGCTCACAGAGAGTCGCCGCGCTTTTAGGAGTTCTGCGAGCGCCAACAACAATGCCGTCGAATCTGCGCCGCCGGATACTGCGATGACGAAACGCTGCTCAGTCAAGGGCAGTTCGAGACGCTTCCACTCCGATAGCAAATAGCGCGCGAAAACGCTCAGACGCGGCCCGCTTCGCTCGCCTGTTTTCTGCCGTGCGCGCACGGCATCCGACGCGCGTTTTTTCTCCACAGTATCCATTGAAATTATTGTCAGTCCGGGGCGCGAGACCGTCAACTGAAATTTAGCGAAGAGGACTTCGACCGCATGAGGCCGCTTAAGGACAACACTCATCTTCCACCTGTCAACGAAAGTATACAGAGGACCATGAATGTCCTCTCCTGTACACATCAGTTCGCCAATTTTGGACCAGACACATTGCATTTCGCGCATTAATAGAGGGACCAACATCTGCTTGTCGCCTGGTATGCTTCTTGCTCTGTAGCGCAGCAGAACTATGCGCTTAACTAGACACACCGGCGTGAACCTCAAGCTCTGGCCGGTTTGCCGCCCGAACGTAGCTGGCGCGTCGTTAATGGCTCGGCTGGCTTTTCACAAATCCCTTCACCTCGTCGAGAAGCGTCATTGATTACCCTGCCGATTTTCGCTGGTCCTGAAATGAAAAGCCTGTCTCCGCCACTAGATTTAAGGAGATGAGCTTTAGTCAGGAAATTCCAACCTGCATGGCAGCGCCCAGACGTGGCGCGCTTATCTCTGCGGAGAGCGAGCAACGAGTGTAAAAAAATCCCGGCCCAGCTTCCGCTTGCAGATTCCCTCCAGACGGAAATGCCAGAGGCATTCGCGTCACAGGAATTAAAGACTTGAGAAACAACTTCTATATGCAGCAGGACCAACTCCCACTCTTGAGCATTCCCGTTGATGCTGGCCCACAGGCAGCACGGGGCGTTCAGGAATCTTCAGCACGGTGAGCGGCGGCACAAGGGTTTTTCAAGGTAGCGGCCACAGATATTTTGCCCGCAGCTTACTGATGCTCTTTCTGTCAACTTAAAAAGGAGGCCGTTTATGGATCCAATGGGTCCCGAAGACATGAGCGTTAACCTCGCTCAACTGCAATCTACTCTGGAGGAATCCGGCGCACAATGGAGCGCCAGAGAAACTCCGTTGTCACAACTCTCTATTGATGAAAAGCGTTTGCGGCTCGGCTACGTGCCCGGTCCCGAAGAGCCGTCTTTGCCGGAGCGCGAGCAGATGGCAACCGCCCAGTGCGAAGTTCACGAAGCGGCGCGCTCTCGCGCTATGGAGGTCGGATATCCGGCGTCGTTTGACTGGCGAAATGTTGCTGGCAAGAATTTCATCACTTCAGTTAAGGATCAGGGCGGGTGCGGTGCGTGCGTCGCCTTCGGTACTATTGCAACCGTTGAAGGAACGCTCCGCATCCAGCTCAACGATCCGAACAAGCAGGTAGATTATTCTGAGGCGCACCTCTTTTATTGTCTGGCTCGTGCGCAGGGTCGCCGTTGTAGCGGAGCTAGCGGCGGCTGGTGGGTTGGTCCTGCGCTCGACTGTTTCAAGAACCCGGGCGTCTCTGACAATGCCTGCTACCCTTACACGTCCGGCGATCAGGACTGCACAAACCTCTGTTCTGACTGGCAGAATCGCGTCACCAAGATCAGCGGGTGGCATTCCATCACTAATGTCGCCGACATGAAGACGTGGCTCTCAACGAAGGGTCCGCTTGCTACGTGCTTCACCGTTTACAACGACTTCTTCAACTACAGCAGCGGCATTTACCATTACGTCAGCGGGGCCGTTGCCGGTGGGCACTGCGTCTCTTGCGTCGGGTATAGTGACACAGGGCAATACTGGATTTGCAAGAATAGTTGGGCGCCAACCTGGGGCGAGCAGGGTTTCTTCCGCATCGCTTACGGCCAAGTCGGCATTGATGCTGAAATGTGGGCTGTGGATGGCGTCGTCGTCACTCAGCCTGCGGGCCAGTGGCTCAACAACGTGCGCATCATCGGCCTCTGGGCAACCGAAGGCGACCGCAACGGGTGGGCTTATGTTGACGGGACCGGATGGAGGAAGATTTCGACTGACAACGATAACATCTTCTTTAACATGCTCATCCATCTCGCCGCAGCCAAGGCGGCAGCGCGCCCCGTTAATCTCTTCATTGAACAGAACGTGATTAAGCAAGTCTACGTTCTCTAACCACGAGTGTTCACGGAAAAGGAGAACAGAGATGCCAAAATCCAAATCTGATAGGGTTCCAACAAAGGAGACGCCAATGGGAACATCAGGAGAACAACCGACCAGATCATCGGCTCTGTACGAAGGAAGCGCAAGCGTAGAATCAAGCCCCGTCGAGTTGACGGCTTCACAGATGGCGATGGCGTCGAGCAGCGCCGGGTCAGACGCTTCGCCAACCCTTGAGCCGCCGGAGAAGACACAGGGCGGCGGCGTGACCGTGTGGCTGAGCGACAAGCGCGTTAATGCGCTGTGGAGCATCAACCAGAATCGCAACTCATGGATG
>JBAWGU010000776.1:0-3281 GCA_049593215.1 Pyrinomonadaceae bacterium | reverse complement strand
GCTCGGCAAGATTCCATCTTTCGCAGGACAAAAGACGATTATTCATCACAAGAATTTCAGCCCTACTGACAATCGCCCTGAGAATTTGGAATTTATGGGTGATAGAGATCATATGCGTTATCACCGTTCCATAGTTGAGAGGAATACTCATTTTCAATCGCCAGAGTTTGAAGCTAAGAGGAAAGCTGCACTGACCGCTAAAGCCAAGACGCCGGAAGGTTACGCTTATTTCGCGGAGCGAGGCGGAAAAAACTTCGCTAAATTCTGGGAGCAACATCCTGAAGCTGCGCGCGAATATGCTATTGCAAACCATAATGGCGAGCGCGGTAAAACTTATCTTGTAGCCTACAATCAAAGCGATGTCGGCAGAGCTAAATCTTCAGAGATAGCCCATCGTACACATATATGCGAGACGTGCGGGGAAGAAGTATCTGGCGGAGGCTTTGGCATTCACAATCATCGCCGTTGGAGACATGGCTATAATCATAAAGTTGTTTCGGTTGAATCCCTCGATGAAGTCGCAGATGTGTATTGCCTGACCGTTCCTGAATACGGAAACTTTGCGCTTGATGCGGGAGTGTTCGTGCATAACTGCGGGATGATGTCTGCGCGCTCCGATGTTCCTGCCGATGCGGCGACGCCTGAAAGGAAGATGGAGTTTAATCGCGCGGTGATGGAGCGAGTGGAGATGGGTTTCGGGGGAAAGAGTCACAGGCTGAAGAATGTTTCCGAAGCTGAGTTTAATAATCTGGTGCGCGGAGGGGCGGAGTATTACGTTGAGAAATACGGCGCGAGGTTTGACCGCAGCCGCGCCGAGCGTCATCGCATTCCGGTTGATGACGATTGGCAGATTCCTTTTGGCGGCAAGGGAAGACCTGAGCGCGGGATGAGCCAGTTGGGGAGTCTCGGCGGAGGGAATCACTTCATAGAATTGCAGCGCGCGGAAGAGACAGGCACGCTCTTTCTACAGGTTCATACGGGGAGTCGCGGGTTTGGTCATGGGCTGGCGACAAACTATTTCGAGTTGGCGCGTGAAGAGAGGCCGGAGCAGATCATAGACATTGACCTCGGATATTTCACGCCTGACTCGAAGCATTATAAAGATTATTTGAACGCGGTCGCGGCGGGCGGCAACTATGCGATCTTGAATCGGCTGATTATTTTCGAGCAGGTGGCGTTGGCTTTCGCGGAAGTCTTTGGCGAGCGGCTCGAATTGATTTATGAGATTAGCCACAACCTTGTGCAGCGCGAATGGCATCCCAGCTTCAAAGAGGTCTGGGTGCATCGCAAAGGCGCAACTCGCGCGTTTCCTGCGGGCCATCCTTTTCTGAAAGGAACTTTCTGGGAAGAGACAGGCCATCCCGTGCTGATTCCGGGAAGCAACAAGGATTTCAGTTACATCCTGCGACCTTTGAAGGGAGCGGAGCGGAGCAGCTATTCGGTCAATCACGGCGCGGGCCGTCGTCTCTCAAGAAGCGAAGCCTCGCGCACGCTCTCGCAAAGAGCGATTGATGACGAGTACAAAGCGGCGGGAATTTTAGTGAACATGGACGGCCACGTGCCTCTGGATGAAGCCGCGCCCGCTTACAAATCTTCCGCAGAAGTGATCCGCGCGGTTGTCGAAGCGGGCCTCGCCGAAATTCAATACACGCTCTGGCCGCTCGCTTCACTCAAAGGCGTGGATAAAAAAAGAGGGAAGAAGAGAAAGAGAGGCGCGCAGGGAGCTAAGAGGTCAACGGAGCATTACTAAAGTTGTCTGCGGTGATACAATTTTTCGCAGCCCGCAACGCAAATCATGGTGAAGCTATGAACCAGACAGATGCGCAGACAGAGCCAGACCCCATCATTGAAGCTTACAAAAAAGATGTGGACCTAACTTTGATTCGTGAGAACCTGCGCCTCAGTGTGGAAGAGCGTTTCGAGCAGTTGATGAGATTACAGCAATTCGCAGAAGAGTTGCGGCGCGCGGGTAAAGATGCGGAGTCATCACGATGACGGATTTTCACGCGCTGATTTCTTTGCTCGCCACGAGCCGCGTTGAGTTCATCATTGTCGGCGGAGCAGCAGCCACCGCTCACGGCTCTGCGCGCCTGACTCAGGATTTAGACATCGTTTACCGCCGCACTGATGAGAATGTGTCGAGCTTAGTGAGCGCGCTCTCGCCTTATGAGCCATACCTGCGCGGCGCACCGGAGGGCCTGCCTTTCGTCTGGGAAGAGCAAACTATCTGGAAAGGTCTGAATTTCACCCTTTCAACTAAGCTCGGCGCGATTGACTTGCTCGGCGAGGTTACAGGCGGAGGCAACTATAATGAGTTGCTGCCCTTCTCAATTACACTGCAACTCTACGGCGTCGAATGTCTATGTCTCGGACTTGAACGCCTCATCTACGTTAAGCGCGCAGCAGGTCGCCCAAAAGATTTGGAAGCTATTGCAGAACTGCAAGCAATCTTAGATGAGCGAACACGCCGGAGTTAAGCTGATAATCTCTTCGGTAACAAAAAGGAGATGATTTATGACTCGTCGCAACATCATCAACCTCGTACTGCTCGTCTCAATCTTTTCGCTTCTTTCCATTAACGTCTGTGCGCAATCAACTGATCGCGGCCAGGTAGAGAAAGAGTTCAAAGCTCTCTCGGAAAAGCTGGATGCCAAGTTCAAAGAGCTGCTCGCCGTCTCTGCCGAAGACAGGGCGGCGTATGCGGATTTTCTCAAGCAGCCTGAGTCTGGGATTTTTCGCCTGATGCCGAGAGAGAAGTTTGATTTTAAGGGAACGACGATGCGCGGCGGCGGCGCATACTACTCGTTTACAAAGCTCAAGCACGAGTACGGGTACGGCTCGGATATAGAACTTGAGCAGGACCGGTTTTCCGTCGGCTTCGCCGGACTCGATTTTGGGATGATTGTTTCACTCGGCGATGTGCCGATTGAGAACGTCACGCTCGAACACGCAGGCGTGCCGTTCTTAGTGGCATACGCTGCCCCCACCGTTGAGGCGGAGATACGCGAACAACAAAATCGCGTGGGCGTCGGATTCAAAGCCGATGACTTCAACTACAAAGGTTATCAACCTGCTGTTGTGAACACGACCTATGCGCTCCGCTCGATAAGCTACGGCAGCAACAACGGCACGGACGTTTTAGTAGCGCTTCGCCCCGTGCGTAAGGATTCCGACGGGAGCATGATTGTGCTGTGGAAGATGTTGAAGAAATTTCCCGCCCCGCAATGGAAGCGAAATCAGACAGCGCAGACGGTTAAGTAATGATAGGCGCGATTCTTAAT
>JBAWGU010000775.1:0-2040 GCA_049593215.1 Pyrinomonadaceae bacterium | reverse complement strand
GAAGACGCGAAGGAGCGCAAAGGAAGTTCTCAAACAGTGTTCTTCTCTTGTTTCGCATGTTTAGCTTGTTTGTAGTTCGATGATGAAGCCTTTCAAAATTCGTGACGTTGAGATTAGTCCGCCGCTGATACTTTCGCCGATGGCGGGCGTGACGGACATCTCTTTTCGTCGTCTGCTCAAGCGGCGCGGCGGCATCGGTCTCACCGTCTCCGAGTTTATCTCTGTCGAAGGCTTGACGCGCCACAATCCGAAGTCGAAACGGCAGATGCGTTTCTTTGAAGAGGAACGCCCGTTCACCGTGCAGATTTTCGGCGGGCAGCCCGCGCGTATGCGTATGGCTGCGGAGATGGCCGAAGAGGTTGGCGCAGATATTCTGGACATCAACTGCGGCTGTCCCGCGCCGAAGGTCGTCAAGCACGGCGGCGGCTCCGGCCTGCTGCGCGACTACCCGCGCCTCGAAGAGATTCTCAAAGAGATTAAGAAGGCAATCAAAATCCCTCTGACCGTCAAGATTCGCGCGGGCTACTATGATCATACGATCAATGCTGTCGAGACTGCGCGCCTTGCTGAAGCCTGCGGCGCAGAGCACATCGCCTTGCACGGGCGCACGAAGGAACAGGGCTACAAGGGACTCGCCAACTGGGATTTAGTGCGGCAGATTAAAGAGGTTGTGAGCGTTCCGGTTTCCGGTAGCGGCGATGTAACAACTGTTGAGCAAGCCTTAGCGCGCTGGCGCGAGACAAACTGCGACGGCATCCTGATTGGTCGCGGCGCAATGGCGAACCCCTGGATATTCCGACAGATTGAAGACGCGCTCGCGGGCCGCGAAATCTTTCAGCCGACTCTGGAAGACAAGCGCGCGGCGCTGCTCGAATACTTCGACATGCTCAGAGAAGACATGCCTGAGATTCCGGCGATAGGAAAGATGAAGCAGTTAGCAGGCCAGTTCACACGCGGCCTGCAAGGCGGCGCGCTCTTTCGCACAACGATTTATCATTCACACTCTGTCACAGAGATTCTCGACCGCATCACGGAATACTTTGAAGCCATCGCAACAGGACAACCATACTACGGCGAGGGCAAGCCAGTGGAAGAAGAGGAAGCCCCTGTGCTGGATTCATGCGAGGCTGCAAGCGTTTCTTAAGGTTCTCTTCGGGGAAAGCAACTGCTCATTGCTTACAAATCAGGAATCTAAAACGTGCGCCCGGCGCTGTTGACTTGTTTTAGTCCAAGCTAAAGTAGAGGCCGCCACGTTAGAGTTTGAGATGTGCGATCTGAAATCATCTCTTCCTTGCGCCCTTCATCACTCATCCTGACTCTTCATTCCTTGCTTTGAATGCCGAGCGGTTGCAAGGGGCGCGGGGCTTTGCCGCCAAGGAACCAGCTTGAGCCGACCTTCAGGCGGTGATGCCATGTCGGGAGACGCGAGGTGTACATGGCAAAGCGTGCCTGTCGCGCGAGCGGGCCGCCGATGACGTAGCCTTCGGCGAGAATGGCCGCGCGCTCCGTGCCGAGGCTGACGGCTTCGCCAAGCTCGTGGAAATGTTTCGTCTTGAGCGGCTTGCCACGAAGAAATGCCTTGATGTTGCTGATGGCAAGATCGGATTCCTGAAAGGCGAGTTGCGCCGTGCCGGTCAGAGTCTGTGTGACATCAGGGACGTGCGCAATGTCGCCGAGGATGAAGACTTCCGCGCGCTTGCCCGCTTGCAGCGTTGGCTCAACTAAAACCATGCCGCGCTTGTCTCTGTCTAAATCCAATTTATCAACGAGCGGGTTGACTCTCACTCCGGCAGTCCACACGACAGCCGCAGCTTGTTGCTCCGTCTGCTCGCCGTTGTGCTCGATACGGAAGCCTTCGGGCGTGACGCGCACGACGCGAGTTTCCGTGTGAACTTCAACGCGCGACTCTTTGAGCGCATCTTCGACATAGGCGTGAAGCTCATCGCCCATGCCGGGCACAACCTGTTTGCCCATCTCTACAATCAGCACGCGCGGCTCGCCTTGCAACGCCCTGCGCCTGAAGGCGTCTTGCAGCAGGTC
>JBAWGU010000774.1:0-14216 GCA_049593215.1 Pyrinomonadaceae bacterium | reverse complement strand
TTCAATCTCTCTGCGTAAACTCTGCGCGCCTGCTCTGCGCCTCTGCGGTGAGTCTCAACTTTCCGCTCACTCATCTTCAAATTGTCCCACTACCTTCCGCTCAGATTCTAAACGCTGATACAGCTTCCCTAACCACTTATCCGACACCTCTCGCACGCGCTCATTCGCCTCGCGCTGCTTTCGTTCAGCATCCCTCTCAAATTGCAGCAAGGGATTCTTGGCATCAAACTGCGCGGCGTGAGACATACGCTCGTGGTCTTGTTCAGAATATTCAACGCCAAAGAAACGCGGGATGGATGAGAGGGCTGCTTCGGGCAGTTCGCTGTAGTTGACGAGCATTCCGGCACTCTCACGTTGATGCTGCAACGCCGCGTCGCAGATAGCCTGAAGAACTCTCGCGCAATATTCTTCAGTTGAAATTTTTGTCGTCAAATCCGCGCTCATGCCGAAGAGTTCAGGCCCAAGCACGCCGGGAATCATCTGCGCGCCTTTGCGTCTGAGATGAGAGATGATGACCTCGACCGGATCACGATAGACAAAAATCCAGGGCACGCGGGGAAAAGCTCTTTGAATGAGCGGCAACTCGATAGTGTTCCAGCAATCGAACTTGACGAAGAGATGTTTTTCCTCCTTGCAACGCTTCCGGCCAAGTGCGCCAATCATCAGGCGCAGCCATTTAATTCGCTGCTCGTCCGTAACGCTTCGCTGATGAAGATGCGCGCGAAGGATTGAATCAACGGGACCAGCTTCGGAGATAACAATGTTACGTGGAAGCGCGGCGAGCATCTGCGAGATGAGCGTCGAGCCGCAGCGCGACATGTGGAAGATGAAGCCCTTTGGAGGCACGCAGGCAGATGACTGTTGAATTTCTTCCAGAGCTTCTACCGGCGTTTGATGACGAAAGAGCCGGTTGAACGGGCGACAAAACGCGCTCTCTACTGTCTGGTCAAAGAAAGGCTCTGTGAATCGCGCATCTCCCAGATAGCACCAATCGAGAAATGCTCGTTCGTTTCGCCAGTAGAGACGAACGGGCATCCAGCCGTCCATTTGTGCCGCAGTTTTTTCTATAACCATCTCTCACCCCACGCGCGGCGGCTCGCGCGCAAAGCCTCTTCCACGTCTTCAGCGCGAAAGCTGCACCCGTGTTCTTCGCCTAAACGAACAGTCAGGACGATGAAGGCTTGACGGTCTGTGATGTCTCTCAGCTTTTTCTGCAAACTCAAATCCCGCAGCACAAGTTTTTGGAAATTTTCAAGTTTCTCTTTTGCCATTGCCCGATTCATCTCTCTATACTCACTAAACCAGATTGTAGATTTTACAGCAAATAAATTCCGGGCTGTTGAAAAGTTGAAAGCGAGCCGAAGTGGATTCTTCACAAACTTCTTTTCTAATACAACCATCGGGAGGTGCGCTCGTTGACCTGCTCGTCCCGGCTGAAGAAGCCAGCGAGTTGATTGCACGCGCGAACACTCTGCCTGCGATTCAATTATCGGAACGCGCCCTGTGCGATCTTGAGATGCTTGCTATTGGAGCGTTCTCGCCTTTGCAGACATTCATGGGCCGTGATGATTACCTGAGAGTGCTCGATGAGATGCGTTTAGCTAACGGCCACATCTTTCCAATCCCCGTCACGTTGCCCGTCGAGCCTGACACAAAAATTCAAACCGGCAAAGACGTGGCCCTCTGCAATCTCAAGAACGAAGTCCTTGCTATTCTGAGCGTCGAAGAAATCTACGAATGGAACAAGGAAGAAGCGGCCCTGAAAATTTTCGGCACACGAGACCTGCGCCATCCGCTTGTGGCAGAGATGCACCGTTGGGGACGCCTCAACGTGTCTGGCCGTTTGCGCGTGCTGCGTCTTCCGCGCTACTACGATTTTGTGAACCTGCGTTTGACTCCGGCAGAGACGCGCGCGCGCCTCTCTGAGATGGGACGGCGCAACGTCGTCGCTTTTCAAACACGCAATCCTCTGCATCGCGCGCATGAAGAGATGACGCGCCGCGCGATTGAAGAGAAAGACGGCGTGCTGCTCTTGCACCCGGTTGTCGGCATGACGAAGCCGGGCGACGTGGACCATTTCAGCCGCGTTCGCACGTACAAGATTCTGGCGGAGCGTTACTTTGAGCGAGACCGGATACTGCTCTCACTGCTGCCGCTTGCGATGCGCATGGCCGGGCCGCGAGAGGCTCTCTGGCACGCGCTCATCCGGCGCAACTACGGCGCAAACTTTCTCATCGTCGGGCGAGACCACGCCAGCCCCGGCGTTGACTCGGAAGGCAAACCTTTCTACGGTCCTTACGACGCGCAGGAGTTGGTCCAAAAATTCAGTGAAGAGTTGGGCGTCGGCGTCGTGCCTTTCAAAGAGATGGTTTACCTGCCGACGGAAGAACGCTACGAAGAGCTTTCCAAAGTTTCCAAAGGGGCGCGCACGCTCTCAATCTCAGGCACGGAGGTTCGTGAGTCGTATCTTGAAAAAGGAGAGCGTTTGCCGCAGTGGTTTTCACGCGCAGAGGTTGGCGACATTCTCGCGCGCGCCTTTCCACCGCGCTCCGAGCAGGGCGTGTGCGTCTGGCTGACCGGACTCAGTTGCGCAGGCAAGTCAACCATCGCAGAGATTCTGACGACGATGCTGCTTGAGCATGGCCGCCGCGTGACCCTGCTTGACGGCGACGTTGTGCGTACGCATCTCTCTGCGGGTCTAGGCTTCAGCAAAGAAGACCGCGACACAAACATCCGCCGCATCGGCTTCGTCGCCTCGGAGATTGTGCGTCACGGAGGCATCTGTCTCTGCGCCGCCGTCAGCCCCTACCGCACCACACGCAACGACGCGCGCAGCATGGTCGGCACAGATCATTTCATAGAAGTTTTCGTCAACACGCCCCTCGAAGTCTGCGAAGCGCGCGACACCAAAGGCATGTACGCCAAAGCGCGTCGCGGCGAGATCAAAAATTTTACAGGCATCAGCGACCCTTACGAACCGCCGCAACATGCGGAGATCAAGATTGATTCGTTCACAGATGCTCCTGAAACGTGCGCGCATGTGATATTGGATTATTTAATTCAGAGAGGCTTTATAAGATCGAGTGGCTAACGAACAATAACTGCTGTGCTGCGCAGAGGGAGCTTTCATTTCCATATCTCTATACTTACAATCTCTTTTGAAAGGAATGTCTGTATGTCACGTAAACGAATTTCGGCATCTGAAGATTCGGCGGCCTTGACGTTGCCGCAGGAGATTTTAGACATGATTGGCGTCAACGACGGAGATGAGGTTGATGTCTCTGTCGTAGATCGAACATTGATTCTAAGACCTTTGGACGAAGCTGAACGCGCGCAGAAAATTGAAGCGACTACGAGAGAAGTATTCGAGCGTCGCAGAAGCGCCTATGAAGAATTGGCAAAAGGAGCGGAATAAACTTGCCGCTTCTATTCCTGCGCAAACAAGAGGTGCTTGATATTCACGCTCAAATGATAGAAGCCTTCGGCGGCACTCATGGCTTACGGGATGAGGGCGCGTTGGAATCCGCCTTAGCTGCCGCCGGGAATCGTGAATATTACGAGAACGCCAACCTCGCCACATGTGCAGCGACTTATGCTTATCATCTTTCTCAAGCACATGCCTTTGTTGATGGAAACAAGCGTATCGCGGCGGCAGTTTCTGAAATCTTCCTTGAAATCAATGGCGCTCGCTTGAACTCTACAAACGAGCAAATCGTCAGTCTCTTTCTGGACATCGCTGCCGGAAACTCATCTCGCGACGCGGTTGAGCAGTTCTTTCAGCAGCATGTGGAATCTGGGAATTAGAACAAGTCATCAATGCTGAACACTTATAAGCTTCCCCTTCGTTTCAATCCGCATCTTCTCAAGCTTGATCTTGAAAAGCTTTCTCAAGACGATTGGGTTCCGCATTTCAACACGCGCTATTACGAAGGCGAGTGGAGCGCGGTCGCATTGCGTTCGGTCGGGGGCGTGAGCGGTCAGATTTATCCTGACCCGACGGCGCAGGATAAATTTGCGGATACAGTTGTTCTTGAAAGGTGCGCGAATATCAAAGATGCGCTCGCGCGGTTTGATTGCCCGCTTCAATCCGTCAGGCTTTTGAGACTCAGGCCCGGCTCTGTGATACGCGAGCACAAGGATTTTAATCTTGGTTATGAAGACGGAGAGATACGCATACACGTTCCTGTGCAGACGAACGCGGGCGTGGGATTTTTTCTGAACGGCGAAAGGCTCTTGATGAATGAGGGCGAGAGTTGGTATATCAACTTCAATCTTCCGCACAGAGTCGAAAATTTTGGCGAGACGGATCGCATACACCTCGTCGTTGATTGCGAGGTCAACGACTGGCTGCGCTCGCAACTTTCCATTGACTTCGCACACGGGCGTGAAGCTAAATAAGGGACCAGAGCGCCGGACCATTCTCTAATCCTTCGGAGGAGATGATGAGCAAAAAGATGAAACGCCGTGATTTCGTTTTGAGCAGCGCAGCCGCTGCTGGCCTGCTTGCTTCTGCGACACCGCAGAACTCTTTCGGCAAAGCTCCCGCCATGTTGATAAGAAGCGCTGTGAAGCCAGTTGTCATCTCGTCGAGTAACGGGAACAGATTTAAGAACGGCGGCGATGTGACGTGCGTGCAGAAGGCTTTCACGATGATGATGCAGGGCGCGGACGTGCTTGATGCTGTGATTGCTGGCGTCAACATCGTTGAGCTGGACCCTCTGGACGACAGCGTTGGCTACGGCGGATTGCCGAACGCTGAGGGCATTGTGCAACTCGACTCCTCTTGTATGCACGGGCCAAAGAAGCGCGCGGGCGCGGTTGCTGCCATTGAAGGCGTGCGTACACCGTCACTCGTTGCAAAGGCCGTGATGGAGAACACGGATCATCACTTAATCGTTGGCAAAGGCGCGCAGGAGTTTGCGCGCAGCATGGGATTCAAGATTGAAGACGATTTGAACACAGACCACTCGCGCCAGATTTGGCTTGAGTGGAAACGGCGCACAGACCCCGCTCATTATCTTGACCCGAAGACGCGCTCGGAAATCTGGCATCGTGAAGGATTGAAGATGGTCGCGGAGGGCTTGATTGACCGCGAGCATTACTACGGCACAATCAACTGCGACGGTATCAACACGAAGGGCGAAATCTGCGGCGTGACGACAACAAGCGGGCTGGCATGGAAGATACCGGGCCGCGTCGGAGATTCTCCAATCCTGGGCGCGGGCCTCTACGTTGACGGCGCGGTCGGCGCGGCTGGCTCAACCGGGCGCGGCGAGGCGAATCTCTATGGCCTCTGCTCGTTTCTCATCGTCGAAGAGATGCGGCGCGGCGCGCATCCGAAAGACGCAGGGATGGAAGCTCTCAGGCGTATCAAGGCTAACACGATTGAGAAGCGTCTGCTCAACAGTCGCGGCGAGCCGAACTTTGGCATCAACTTCTACGCCCTCAACGCGAAAGGCGAGACCGCAGGCGTCACCATGTATGACGGCGCAAGCTACGCCATCTGCGACGAGAGCGGAGCGCAGACCCTACATTGCGAACCTCTTCTCAAAGGCAAAGCGGAAGGCTGACAGACTGTAGGGGCAGGGCAAGTCCGCAGCCCGCTTTTCATCAAGCCAATAAATTAACAGGGATGGACAGGATAGACAGGGTAAGGAAAGGGCATATTTTTGAGATGGATTCTAAATTACTATGTAGAAGTCTAACCGATCAATAGCAGCATTCTCATCCTTCACCGTAGCGAGTGGCGCGAAATTTTCCGAACGCGCCGCTCGTTGCTTTTGACGCCCACCGCTATTCTGTTATAGCTTCTCTTAACAAACTCAGAACCCATGCCAAACAGAAAAGATAAGAAAGACCGTAAGCCCACACGTCTGAGAGCAAAGCTGTTGCTCCTGGTCGCGGGCTTGATTTGCGGCCTGTTGATTGCGGAAATATTTTTGCGTGTCATCGGCTTCAGGAATTTGAATCTCTACATCACAGACCCTTACGTCGGCTTCACGCTCCGCCCCGGCGCGGAAGGCTTGTGGCGCGGCGAGGGCACGACGTATATCAAAATCAACAGCGAAGGTTTGCGCGACCGCGAGCATTCCAAACAGAAACCGCCCAACACGCTACGCATTGCTGTGCTCGGAGATTCGTTCACCGAAGCTCTCGATGTAGAGATGCAGGACGCATGGTGGGCAATCATGGAGCAGAGGCTACAGGGCTGCGACGCTCTGGCCGGGCGAAAAGTCGAAGTCATTAATTTCGGAGTGGCAGGTTTCTCGACCGCGCGCGAGTTGATCACGTTGCAGAAGCGCGCATGGCAATACTCGCCGGATGTCGTTGTGCTCAACCTGACCACGATTAATGACATCAAGGACAACTCCAAAATTCTCAACAAGGAGTATGCGTCTCTGCCTCTGCCTTACTTCATCTACAAGGGCGATCAGTTGGTCCTTGATGATTCTCAACTTGTTGCCAGAAACAACTCGCTCTACTTTCGTTTACAGCAAACATTTTTGGGCGGCGTGATGAACTGGCTCAGGGACCACCTGCGTCTGGTGGGACTCGTTGATAAAGCGCGCATCGCATACCAGCAACGCAAAATAAGAAATCAACAGGCGAATGCGCCGCGCGAAGTTGAAGGCTGGGACATAGACGTTTTTCGTGAGCCTAAAGACGCGGCATGGGCTGAGGCGTGGCGTGTGACTGAAGGAACGCTGCTGCTCATGCGCGATGAGGTGAAGAGTAAGGGAGCGAAGTTTCTGGTTGCGACCGGAAGCAGTGGGATTCAACTCAACCCTGATGCGGCGGCGCGCTCGGCTACGATGCGCGAGTTAGGCGTCGAAAATCTTTTTTATCCTGACCAGCGCATTAAAGCTCTGGGCGAGCGCGAGGGCTTCCCTGTTCTGAATTTGGCTCAGCCGATGCAGGAGTACGCCGACCGCAACAAAGTTTTCCTGCACGGGCAGGGCAGCTTGACAGGGTACGGGCATTGGAATCAGGCAGGCAATCGCGTGGCGGGCGAGCTTATCGCGCGAAAACTTTGCGAAGACATTCTGGTGGCGAAACAGCCATAAAAGCTTCTGCCTCGCGTGAAGCTTCGGACCTCTCGCTCGCTCACTTTGACGCACAACGCCACTCTGTTATAGCCTCTCTTCTCGCATCGGCTAAGAAGTAAGCGCGCTCTTCTTGAAGGCTGCGGCGCGCGTGTGATGCCTTTAAGCTCTTAAACTCGGAAACTCTCCCGGCGCACTCTCTTTATGAAGATCGCACTCGGCTCAGACCGCGCGTCCAAGATCATGGCCGTGCGCGCAAGCATCGCACGCATCGCCACGGTTGATGCCGCGTGGAATGGCGCGACTGTCGTTGCGCGCCCCTTCAAGCCGAGCGTGCCCGACATGCCTCTCACTGACTGGCAACTGATGCAGGGCGCGCGTGAGAGAGCCTTCGGTGTACTTAATCTCTTGCAGGAACAACGGCTCGACGCGCAAATTTATGTCGGATTGGAAGGCGGCTTTCACTCCGTCTCAATCGAAGGCGAGTGGCACACGTTCCTGCGCGGCTGGGCCTTTGCAACGGACGGCGAGCGCGGCTGCTTCGGGGCTGCGCCTTCGATTACCGTTCCTGATTCGATTGTGCGCCGCGTTGTCGAAGGCCGCCGCGAACTCGGAAAAGTGATTGACGACGTTGCTGGCGAGAATGACGTGCGCAGCCGTCAAGGTGCTTGGGGAGTCCTCTCAAAAGATTTGCTCACGCGCTCGATGAGTTTCGAGGCCGCGCTCATCGCAGCCTTCGCGCCGTTCTATAATGCTAAACTCTACACATAATATTTTTCGGATAAGGGCATACTGAAAATGGAAGAACTCACTTCACAAGGCAACGACGAACACCTTAACCACCTACGCACAGTTCCCGGCTGGATAGAAGTCATCGCAGGCTCCATGTTCTCCGGCAAGTCGGAAGAGTTAATACGCCGCCTGCGCCGCGCACGGATAGCGCGCCAGAAAGTTCAGGTCTTCAAACCCTCGATTGACCTGCGCTACTCTGTGGACCACATCGTCTCGCATTCGGAGATGCGCCACGAATCTTCAACCGTCTCGTCTGCGGCTGAGCTGATGGAAAAGATTGAACCCAACACGGAAGTCGTCGGCATTGACGAAGGACAGTTTTTCGACAACGCCCTCGTTGATGCCGTCAACGAACTCGCGCAACGCGGCATCCGCGTCATCATCGCCGGACTCGATCAGGACTACACAGGCAAACCCTTCGAGCCGATGCCGCAACTCCTCGCCATCGCCGAATACATCACCAAGACCCACGCCATCTGCGTTCGCTGCGGCCAACCCGCCAACTACTCCCAACGCATCATCGAATCCGAAGAACGCGTCATCGTCGGCGCAGGCGGCATGTACGAAGCACGCTGCCGCAGATGTTTTGTTCCACACGCAGACAAGCCGACGATTTATGAGGAGGAAGAGGCGGTGAAGTAACCACCTTGAATCTTACAGCCGCAAGGCGCATCATTATCTTGATGCAGAAGAGAAGAAATTTGAGGTGAGACAATGACTATTACACTAAACGACGAGCTTGAAGACCTGATAAACGAGAAGATCAAAAGCGGAGCATATAAATCTGCCGATGAAGTTATCGCCGCGAGCCTGCGCCTGTTAAAAGCTAAAGAGGAAGGGATGGAAGCCCTACGACGAGAAATAATGTTAGGCGTCGAAGACATCCAACAGGGGCGATATAAGGATTATTCCTCAGATGCTGAACTTGAAGCACTCTCCGAATTAGGAATCTCTGACCAAGGAGAAAGAATGGCTGCGGCTATGGAAAAGCTTGCGAGCATCAATGCGCTCTCCGATATTTCCGACCCATCAGCATTGCAGCGCGAGCAACGCCAGGACCGCCCGTTGCCCGATAGGGATGCTTGAGTAGCTTCTCCCTCAATAGCATTACCTTCATCATTCTTCCTCACTCTAAATCAAAATCTTCCTGCAAGAACTTTCCTACTCCCCGTTCTAAGCCCAGAGCCAACGGGTAACTTCAGCTTTCGGGCTGTACATGAGGAGTAAAAAGAATGAAGGTCAGAACGCTAGCAATAGTGGTCGCAGTAGTGTCTCTCGCGTTTGCTTTGCAAATGGCGTGGAGCGCGGCGGCACAGGTGCGCACATATAACTCCCCGGTTAAAAGAACGGTGACGCAGGCGGGCGAGTACAAAATCTCCGGGCCTTACGTCTATGACAACCTCGCGGTTTTTCTGATTCATGGAAAAGATAAGCTCAAAGACAAAACTTACCTGACGCTGCAAGAAGCTCTTCAGCAGAAGAAGGTCATCGTCTATGAGACAAAGGACGTGAACAACCTCATCGTCCAGAACATCTCGAAGACGGAAGAGATTTACATCCAATCAGGCGACATCGTGAAGGGCGGGCAGCAGGATCGCGTACTCGGAACCGACATAGTGCTGCCGCCGCGCTCAGGCAAAATTAACATTGCGGCCTTCTGTGTCGAGAGCAGCCGTTGGAGCCAGCGCGGAAATGAGTCTTCCGGAAAGTTCGACTCGTCGAATGACCGTATCGCCACGAAGGAGTTGAAGCTGGCGGCGACAGGCTCGCGCAATCAAAGCGAGGTGTGGGCCAAAGTCGCGGAGGCGCAGGAGAAGTTGAGCCGCAACGTCGCCGCTCCTGTGCAATCAAAGCAGTCCGCTTCGAGCCTTCAGTTGACGCTTGAGAACAGGAAGGTCCAGACAACGGCTGATAATTACGTCAAATACCTTTCGGGAATCGTCGCAGGCAAGTCGGACGTGATTGGCTACGCTTTTGCCATCAACGGCCATGTCAACAGCGCAGACGTTTACGCCTCGAACGCGCTCTTCGTCAAACTCTGGCCCAAGCTGCTCAAGGCGAGCGCCATCGAAGCCATCGCGGAGTTAGACGGCGAACAGAACATGAAGCCGCTGACGGGCGCGGATGTCAAAGACTCAATCATGGACGCAGAGGATGGCAAGGCTTCTGACGAAGACGTAACGAAGCGCATCAAGATGGTCAGGCGCGAGACGGACGACAACATCCTTGTCGAGACGCGTGACCGCGCGCAGAAAGAGGTCTGGATTCACAAGAGCTACATCAAGAAGCATTAGCAACTAATGATGAACGCGGAACGATGAACTATGAATTAAGAAGAGTCCGTTGTCAGTGGTCCGTTGTAGAAAACGAAAACAACGGACAACGGACAACTGGCTACGGACTGCTTTTCATTCATCATTCATCGTTTCGCGTTCATCATTTCCATTCAGTGTGTGATTTTGGTTGAGTAGAGGATGCCGTAGAATTCGTCTTCGTGTTTTCCGAAGGAAGTGCCCTGCGCGGAGAGCATCAGGTTGACCATCTGCGTCTGGCCCGCGTACTTGCGATAGGTGAGCCACTGCAAGCGGCGTATATCATCCGGGTGCTCAGGCTTCGACTCACGAAATTGCACGCCTTTCAATCCGTCCAGCTCAAGCCACTTCACCTCGTCAACCTCTCCGTTCTTCTGGCGATCCTGCGCGCCTTTGTAAAACGCATCGAGGCTCACGTCCGTCGGAAAATCTGCGGCCATCGGCGAGATGCTGACGTTCATAAAAGCCGTGTCGCCGCCGCCCCACAGGAACATCTTCGAGTCCGGCTCCTGCTGCTGCTTCCACTTCGCGGGCAAGGTCCAGCTCATGCCCTGCTGAACCCATGTGGCAGACTGCCCGCCGGAGATAGCGGCTGTCTGCGCTGAAGTCGGATGCGGTTTCTCAACATCTGCGCCGCCTGATTTGTTTGACGAAGATGACGAGTTTGAATTTGAATCCGTCTTCTTGCCTGAAAGTTTTTCAGAAAGATTGCAGAGCGAGAGCGACAGGGCGAGAGCAATGAGCAGGGGGATTTGTTTCATCTTTTTCCATCCATCTCTTCAGGGAAATAGTTAAACCAGTCCGCTTCTATGACAAACAGGGATGAGTTGTCAAATTCGACAGCGATTATTTCGCCGTCAAGGTGAAAGAGTTGATGTAGCGGTCAAACTCTGTGGCCGTGTCGTTGGTTTTCAGGCTGCCAATCGCAACGACATAAACTCTGTTGCCATCAATCAGGATTCTCACCTTAAAGTTGCTGCTATGTTTCGTAGATTCCGCCGTGAAGTCCAGCGCAGGAACATCATCTCCATTAGCTTTCCTGTATTTGAGCTTCTTCTCCGAGATGATGCTCGCTTCAAGGGGCTTATTAAACGCATCGCGCTCCGCGCTCAACGCTGCATCCATGTCCGTGTTGACCGCCGGATAATCTGAATAGGCGATGATGCAGACGACCGGCGCTTTGGTTACCTGCAAACCATGTACTTCAACTCCTTTGACAGTCTCGGATGTCTTTTCAGGCTGTGCCGGTAGAAGCACTGTGAATTTCCCACCCTCATCCGCATACTTAATCCATTCGTCCTGCTGATGCGTTTGCGCGTGGCCCACACCAAGCAGGCAAAGCAAGACGCATAACGTCCACAATTTTCCGATCATGCGAGATTCCTTTCTGTCCTCAATTCGCTGGCGCACTATACTTCACAAGTTTTCCGTTGACAACGTAAAAGTAAGCAAGTCAAGCTCGCTCTAATTTGCTTCTTCAAAACCATTTCGCAACGCGTGCGGTGCGTGTTATGCTTGCGGCCACGTTCCCTATTCAAGAAATTTGAAGAAACTTTTAAGCGGCCTTCTCCCCCTTCAAGAGCCTGCTTCAGTCGAGGAGACTACTTTTATGCACACCTGTGGCTCGAAAACGTCAAACTGCATTTTATTGATTGCAACCTTTGCGCTCGTCGCTCTCGCCAGCGCGTGCCAGAATCAACCCGCGCCAAACGCTAACGCGAATACTGCTAACGCAAACACATCGCCCGCAAACGCAAATGTCGCTATCGCCGTTCCGCCTTCGAGCGTCATCAACACGAAAGAGCCTGAGAAGTATCGCGCCACGCTCGTTCTCTCCGCCGAAACCGACGGCGGCGAAAAGACCGTCGGCATCCCTACGCTGACAGCCGAAGTAGCGCGCAACGGCGCGGACCGCCGTGTCTCTTTCAAACTCCCTGACGGCTCGCCGCTCATCTATCTGGACCACGATAACAAGAGCTACGTGATCCTTCCGGCGCGCAAGCAGTATGCAGAGTTGACGCAGGCCGCGACGGGCATTCCGATTCAAAAACTGATGACGCCGGGCCAGATTGTTTCTTATCTTGAGAACGTCAAAGGCTATGAGAAGGTCGGCGAAGAAGATTACAACGGGCGCAAGGCGGACAAGTATCGCTATGCGAAAACTTCCAACACCAACACCTCTGCGGGAAGCGTCAACACAGAGGCTTTCGTCTATGTTGACAAAGAGACGGGGCTGCCGCTTCACGCGGTCATCTCTTCCGAAGCGAGCAACAACGTGCAGGGCGTCAAGGGCGTTCGCATCGCAGTGGATTTGAAAGACATCAAGACGGACGTTGCCGATGCAGACTTCCAGATTCCCGAAGGACTCAACAAAGTCTCCGAAGAACAGATACGACAGCAGCGCGACGCCCTCATCAACACAGCCTCCGCACTCATACAGGCCATCGTCAACAACATGAAGACGCAGGGCGGCGGCACAACTTCGACGCCAACGACGAACGCAAACACGAACGCATCGTCTTCAACTTCAACTGCGGCTTCGCCGACACCGGCTCATCCGTAAAAAGAGGAGAGAAGCTCAGATGAGATACTTTCTTGTGCTCCTGTTAGGACTCATCGTCGGCGCGCTCGCGGTGCTCTTCTTTCTTGGACCAGCGAGAGCGAAGGCGATGCCCGGCGCAGTTGTGAAAGCGCCAGATCAGGGCGGCGACCCGCCGGGCACTGTCGTTGTTGCGCTCGACGAAAAGTTTTTTGACGCGCTGCTCGGCACAATTTTTCGTGACATCGGCCCGCCCTCATTTCGTCTGGGCCGGATGAAAGAGACTGAAGGCGAGGCTGTAATTCGTTATGCGGCTTTTCAGGATGGCGGCTGCACAAATACCATCACGCTTGCGCCCGAAGGCAGCAACATCAAAACGGGCGTGCGCTTCGCAGGTGGCAAGATGATTGCGCCGCTCGCGTTCAGTGGGAACTACAACGTGCCTGTCATCGGCTGCACGCAGTTCAAAGGCTGGGCGCAGGCAAACATAGAGTTGCGTTTCGATCAGGGAAGCCAGACGGTTTACGGGCAGGTCAATGTCGAGAGCGTCAATCTGGACAACGTTAATCCTCTGGCAAGCGGCCTCATCACTCCGTTTGTGCAGAACGTCATCAACCAGAGAGTGAATCCTCTGGAAGTTCTGCGCCCATCGCAACTCAACCTTGCGCTGCCCGTGCAGGCATCCGGCGGCACGCTCAAGACTCAAGTCAAAGACGTTCGCGCGGAGATACAGAACGGCTCGGAGACGCAGGGCGGCTCGCTTCGTATGCACATCACATACGAGTTCAACGCGAACAAGGGAAGCTAAGAGCAAGGATGAAGGCGGAAGGATGAAGGATGAAGGAGTGGCTGACGCAGTTGAATAATTCAAGCTGAGTAATCACACTTTCATCCTTCCGCCTTCATCCTTCATCCTTGCTCTTAGTCGTATCTGACCTTCGCCTCTTCCTCTTCCGGCGAGTCGTGTTGGGGTGCGACACCGACGCCGTGTTTGTATGCGAGGTCGCCGCCGAGCCAACCGCTAATCGAAATCAGAATCACGCCAAGCAGAGAGAGCACGAATGGAACGCTCATGCTGCGGCCAACTAAGCCTGCGCCGCCCGAGTTCATGCGCAGGTAGAGGCTCGCGGCAAAAATGATGAGCGCGATGATATTCAAGCGCGCGTGCCAGTTGGCAATCTTCTTCACTTCTCCATCTTTAATCGCCAGCCAGTCAATGATGCCCGGAATCGCCGCCGCTACTCCGCCGACGATGCCGCCTGCCAGCGCGATCTTCGCAAACAATAGGAGACCGGAATTGTTGATGAAGAGATGAAGCACGTCCGCGATGAACGACGCTGTCCAGAGAGCCAGTGGAAAAGGTAAGAGCATCGGATGGACAGGGTGTCCGCCGATGCTCGCTTTGCTTGCCATAATTTTCTTCCTCCGTACAAGAGCAAGGATGAAGGATGAAGGCTTTGAGTTTGAGATTTCAGATTTGAGATTACAAATTCCCTTTCATCCTTCATCCTTCCGCCTTCATCCTTGCTG
>JBAWGU010000773.1:0-6719 GCA_049593215.1 Pyrinomonadaceae bacterium | reverse complement strand
CTAGATACTCTTGCCGAAATCGCGTGAAATCACGAGACCGAATAGCTTGCCTTACGCGCCGCATCGTGTCAAGGAAGAAGCAGAGGTTATGGTGCGTCAGGAGTATGCTCGCCAGCATCTCTCCCGTCGTGTAGAGATGGCGCAGATAAGCGCGCGTGTGTCTCCGGCAGACAGAGCACGCGCAAGCTTCATCGAGCGGTCGGGTGTCGCGCGCCCAACGCGAATTTTTCACATTCAGCTTTCCGCGCGAAGTGAAAGCCTGCCCGTTCCTGCCGTTGCGTGTAGGCAACACGCAATCGAACATATCAACGCCGCGCGCCACCGATTCAATCAAATCTTCAGGCGTCCCGACGCCCATCAAATAACGCGGGCTTTCACGCGGCATCTGCGGAGCAATCTCTCCAACAACCTCATACATCAAGCTCTTCTCTTCACCAACGCTCAAGCCTCCGAGAGCATAGCCGTCAAAACCAATCTCGACGGTTCGCCTTAAGCTCTCGCGCCGCAAATCCAGATGGCCCGCGCCCTGCACAATTCCAAAGAGAGCCTGCGCGCCCGTCAAACTACCGCCCGCCTCCATGCGCCCCGCATCCCTTCCCTCTCCCTGTAATTCATCAAACCTCATACGCGAACGCTTTGCCCAACGTGCAGTCAGCAACATGCTCTCTTCCGCCACCTCATGCGTAGCCTCGCCCGGCGCGCACTCGTCAAAAGCCATCACAATGTCCGAGCCGAGCGCGGCCTGCACTTCCATCGAAACTTCGGGCGAGAGAAATCGCAGGCTCCCGTCAACGTGCGAACGAAACTCAGTTCCCTCTTCGCTAATCTTTCTGAGCGCGCCGAGACTCCAAACCTGAAAGCCGCCGGAATCCGTCAAGAGCGCACGCTCCCACCCGATAAATTTGTGCAGCCCCCCAACCTCGCGGATGACCTCCGCGCCCGGACGCAGCCACAGGTGATACGTGTTTCCCAGAATGATGCGCGCATCCATCTCTGCGGATTCGAGCGCTTCAAAGCGAGTGCCTTTAACAGTGCCGAGCGTCCCGACAGGCATGAAGACCGGAGTCTCAATCACACCTCTGCGCGTCCTTAAAACTCCGGCACGCGCCTCCCCGTCCTGTTCCTTGATTTCGTAGTTGATTGCTTGTTCGGTCATTAAAAGAACTGCCCGTTGTCCGTTGTCCGTAGCCAGTTGTTTTTCGTTCTTACAACGGACCACTGACTACGGACAACGGACAGCTTTTCATCATTTCTTACGTGAGCTATCTATCAATCTGAAACGATCTCAGAGCGGTGTCGAACACCTTGTCATAAGTTTCCTTCGTCTCTTCCAGTGCAGTGCCTGTAGCAAGTATCTTATGATTATTCCCGGCATCAAAATAGTATTGGAGCGTTCTCACCATCAGCCCGCGATACTCTGTCAGGAAGGCCACCCTGATTCCTTTCAGTCTGGAGTTGGTGACGAATTCAATCTGGCCCGCAGGCTTAATACTCGTCGCTCCGATCTCCTCCCTTTTATCAAGAATCGTCTTAATACTCGCGGCCACATAATCATTAAGACTATAACTCGACGTTTCATCTTTGACATTGATGTTCGGGGTGAAAGTTGTCGCGCGCGGAGCAAACACCATCTTATATTTATTCCCCTCGCGCTCCTCAACGCTCCAACCTTCCGGCACACAAAAAGAGAAGCCTCCCAACGGCTCCGCGTGTCGGTTACAATCTTCCCGCGCATGTTCCTGCGCCGGACAGTTGAATGAAAAAAGCAGGATAGCTGCGACAGCAATCAAAAAACTTTTCATGTATGTTGACTCCTTCAAATAAAGTCTGGATAGCTCAGGTTGTTTAAGTGTAATCAAGCGGCTGGTAGCCGTATAATATCACAGGTAAGAGCGTTAGACTGGCACCAGACGTGGCTGAGATTCCGGTATTGTGCGCTATCGCCTTAAAGTCATGGTAAAATTCCGAATGTATGCAGCCGACAGTCTATATAGAAACGACGATTGTCAGTTACTTAACGGCAAGGCTGAGCAGAGATTTGGTCACGGCTGCTCATCAGCAGATTGCGCAGGAGTGGTGGGCGAACCGCCGCACAGAGTTTGCACTGTTTGTCTCTCAATTTGTGATTCAAGAGGCGAGCGTGGGAGATGCGGCGATGGCGCAAAAGCGTCTTGAGGAGTTGCAGGCTATTCCGTTGCTCGACGTTAATCAAGATGCAGAAAATCTGGCTCAGAGATTGATTGCTGATGGTGCGCTGCCAAAGAAGGCGGCGGTGGATGCTTTGCATATTGCGGTGGCGACAGTTCACGGTATGGACTATCTGCTGACGTGGAATTGTAAGCACATCGCCAATGCCGAGATGCAAAGCAAGGTCGCTGCGGTGTGTCGTGAGAGCGGGTTTGAGCCTCCGATCATCTGCACGCCAGAGGAATTATTAGGAGAATAGATTTATGTGGGTAGATGAGATAGTTGAGGAAACGCGGAAAGCGCGGGAAGCGTACGCGGCGAAGTTCGACTTTGACATCGCCGCTATCGTTGCAGATGTCAAAGAGAAAGAGAAGCTTAGTGAGAGACCTGTAGTGGCTCTTCCTCCCAAGCAGCCGCAATCAGTGCCGATGGCAAAGGCTTCTTAAATGACTTGATTGGATGCTTCATGGGTGCGGCCTCTCAGTTCGAGCGTTAGGCCGCGCACGATGGATGTACAGGATGAGGGGAATCTCAGGTCTGTTTGTTAGCGTCTTCTCTAAATCTGTCCAGATAATTCATCAAATCCCAGAAATAATCACGAGTGTCCTGATAGGCGTATCCGGCTGCCAAGAAGACTGTGATTCGTGCTGCCACAACTTCTCCTTGCTGAACCGCATTAGATAGTGCTGACATGAGCTTGGTAAATGCGGGGTCTTTGCTCTGACGTGCTATCTGTGCGACCTGCTCAGTCTTCCCTTCCTTCAAACTATCCAACAGAATGACCATTCGCCGGAGGAATGGTTTAATGTCATCTCGAAGGATTATCTGAAAGACGAGATGGCGAAGCTCTTCGAGAGGCAATATCGCAGGATTGAGGACGCCTGATGCTTTTGCTGGTTGGAGTTTGCGTTTACCGGCGTGTTGGATTCTTCCATTGTTTGCCGTGCTCATCGCTTGCTCCGTGCAATATCCTGCTGACAGGATGCTAAGGCTGACAGTAAGTGCCGAGTCTGCTATGTTATGCTCTGTTAGACTCTGAACTTTGATAACTATATGCAACGGCTAATGCGTCTGACTGCTACGAATCACGAGTGATGGAAGCCGCATGGGAGAGCATAAGGAACAAACTCCCGGCGGAAATAAAATCCATCCTGAGTTTAGACGAATATTCGTCTACGATCCAGATAGTAGACGATAATCCGTCTACAAGCAAGTTTGATTTATTACCTTTGACCCCATTGGGAGGTGAATCCTGATGGGAATGAGGTCACGTCCCAAGCCACTGCGGTTGGCTGAGAAGCTTCTCCAAATTCGCCTTTATCTTGGTTTATCACAGGATGGTATGCTGGAGCGTTTGGGGCTTGACGAGAGCCATTTTCGGAGTGTTGTCTCTGGCTATGAGTTGGGAACACGCGAGCCGCCCCTGCCCGTCTTACTGAATTATGCACGTCACGTCGGCATATCAACCGATGTACTTATTGATGACGAGATGAATCTCCCTGAGAAGCTGTTGAGAGATTCAACGCGTGGAGCAATAAGACGCAAGGCTGCATCCAGAAGCAAACGAAAGCGGTGAGGAGCTTAAGAAGCGTTTTGCACGGGCAAGCGCACACGAAATGTTGCGCCGTGCCCATCGCTTCGCGCTTCGACGTGGCCGCCGTGTGCTTCCGTCAACTCTTTGACGAGCGCGAGGCCGATGCCTAAGCCGCCGTGACGGCGCGTGGATGAGCCGTCGAACTGGCGGAAACGGTCCCAGACGTGCGGCAGAAAATCTGCCGGGATGCCTTCGCCGTTGTCTTCCACTTCCAAGACAATCCAGCGCGTCGTTTCATCTCCGTCATCACTGATAAAGATGCCTGCGGAGTCGAGCAAGCGCGTGCGAACGCAAATCTCGCCGCCCTCCTGCGTAAACTTGATCGCGTTGTTGAGCATGTTCCAGAGCACCTGCTGCACGCGCTGAGCGTCCACCTCAACTACGGGCAAATCTTTCTCAAGCTCAAGGCCGATTCTCTGTTTACGCTCCGTCGCAGGTTGCCGCACGGCTTGCACGGCCTCCTGCACGATGCGGTTGATGTCCGAAGGCTTGCGCTCAAGTTCCAGACGCTTCCGTTGAAGACGTTGCAGATCGAGCAGGTCTGCGATTAACTGCGAGAGCGAGGTGGCGGAAGTTTTAATAACGCCGATGCCGTCAGCAAGCTCTTCATCAAGCTCAAGCGCGTGGCTCTCGCTCAAAAGCTCAACCCAACCTTTAATCGCAGTGAGCGGCGTGCGTAGCTCATGCGAGAGCGTGGCGAGGAATTCATCCTTGAGACGATTGGCTTCGCGCAACTCTGAAATCAGGCGCGCATTCTCAAGAGTCGAGCCGACCTGCGTGGCAACAGCCGTCAGCAGATCAATGTCGTCGGGAATCCAGTTTCTTTGATAACGCGTCTGGTGCGCGCTCAGCGAGCCTATGGCGCGACCGTGATGCATGATGGGAACAACAGTCAGACTCTTCAAATTGATGCGCTCGATGATGTCTGCAAACTCTGTTGCGAGCGGGTGCGCTTGGATTTCCGAGACGACGAACGGCTTGCGTTGAGTCTTTATCCATTCCGGAACGGGCGAGCGCGCCTCCACCTCTCTATCATGCGTCACAGGCGCGACTCCATCGGCGCACCACTCGCCTAAAAAACTTGCGCGCTCGTCATTAGCAAAGAGAGTCGCCACGCATCTATCAAGGTCTAAGACTTCACCGACGCGCTCGACAACCACTTGCACGGCTTCGCGTGCGTCGTGCGCCTGTTCGAGAGTGAGGAGCAAGCGATTGACTACTGCCTCGCGTTCCGCCTGCGCTTGAATGGTCCTAAAAAGCCTTGCGTTGGCGATAGTCTCTGCGGCCTGCGCCGCGAAGATTTCAAGGAGCCGCACATCGTGCTCGCGAAAACCGCCCGGACGATTAGCGACATAAACGAAGCCTATCAAATCACGCTTGATCATCATCGGCACAATCAGGGCTGAGCGCACGCCGTAAAGTTTTAGAAACTCCTGGTTGAAGCGTTCGTCGTGTGCCGGGTCGTTTGAAAAGAAGGCTTCCTCAGTGTGATAGGTGAAATTGTTTTCGCCCGTCTGGTAGGTGTAAGAGTTAGCGCTTTTCTGGTCCAGCGTGAAATTAAAATCCGCGATCATCTTGAGCGGCGTGTTAAAGCCCGGAGCTTCCGCGCGCACAATCTTTCGACGACGATCATAAGTGGCGAAGAGGCACATCTCGCCGCCGACAAGCTCCGCGATGGCGCGTGTCAACTCTCCGAAAATGTCAGAGCTGTCGTTGAGCGTAGAAAAGGCGCGCGAGATTTTGTAGAGACCTTCAAGCTCGCGGCTGCGTCGCTGTGTGGCTTCGTAAAGCTGCGCGTTGGTCAAAGCGACTGAGACCTGCGCGGCGACTGCGCCGAGCAGTTTCTTATCATCTTCAGTCCATTCGCGCGGATCGCAATTAACGTGAAGCTCAAGCAGCCCGCGCTGCTCGCCGCCGCTCACCACCGGCGCAGCCAGAATCGCGCACACATCGAGGCGCACGTAGAGTTCAATCAACTCATCGTCTTTCAACCCGCGTATGTCGTTGATGGCGACGGGCGCGTTTGACTTGAAGACGCCCTGCGCGTGACGGCTCGCGCGCAAAGGCAGACGATGGCCGCGCAGTGAATTCATCTCAGGCTTGGCAAGATATTCATAACTGACCAGACCATACTCGTCCGTCTCTCCATCAAACATCGTGATGTGGCAACGGTTCGCGCCGAGCGCATGGCCGAGCGCGTCCACAGTCTCTTGCAGCACAAACGACGGATTGAGCGAAGCTGAGAGCTGGCGGCCAATGCGTCCGGCCAACTCTTCGCGCCGCGCCGCCGCCTCCATCTCGCGCGAGCGACGCTCCGCCTGTTCGAGCAGCAAAACTTTTTCGATAGCAATGGCAAGCGGCGGCGCGAGGCGTTCGAGCGCGAGCAGTTGAGAGCGGTTATAGGCTCCGGGCGCGCGGCTGGTGAGGTTAAGACTCCCGATGGCTCTGTGCGTCGAAAAGAGCGGGCAGCAGACAGCCGAGCGAAAGCCTTCATCTTTCAGGTCTGCGTAGATGTTGAAGCGGCGCTCGTCGCTCAACTCAGGAATGACGACCATCTCGCGCGTCTCAAGTGCGCGCTCCGTGACAGAGCCTCGCACGAGGGCCGTCGCGCCGACTTCCAGAGGGCCAGCATGTTCGCCTGAGAGCGCGAAGACTTTCAGATGCTCGCCATCCTCTTCGCAGAGCGCAATGGAAGCGCGGTCAAAAGGAATCAGCGAACGCATCTGCTCGCTTGCAAGCTCGAAGACTTGCTCGATGCTCTTGCTGGAATTGACAGCCGCGATGACGCGATTGATGACTTCGAGCTGGTCCGATGCCTCGCGCAAGTATTCAAAGAGCGCGCCCGCCTCCGCGCTCGTCACAACCTCCTGCTCGGTCAACGGCCCATTCTCAATTTTTGCATCAGGCTTGTTCATCATTTGTCCGTTGTCCGTAGTCA
>JBAWGU010000772.1:0-4741 GCA_049593215.1 Pyrinomonadaceae bacterium | reverse complement strand
TACTCATCACTCATTACTCATTACTCATCACTTTTTTTAGTGCCTACGTTTGCGGCACTGGCTCAGCAACAAGCGCGGGGATGGGCGTGACGACTCTGCCGGAAGGGACGCAGAGCACGGGGCATGGGGCGTTGCGGACGACGCGTTCGATGTCAGGGCCGAGGACGGGTGCGCCGCCAAAGAGCGATGGATGCACGCTCGTGCCGATGATAATCAAGTCAACATCTTTTTCATTCGCCAGCCGCACAATCTCCTCATAAGGTCTTCCCTCGGCAATGTGCGTGACAACTTTGTTGCCGCCCACCTCTTTTGAAAAACCCGACAAACGATCCTCTACATACTCGCGCAGGCGTGAGAGCGCAGGCCCGCCCGTCTCAGGAAACATCTCGGCCATCTGCCCCATGTAATCTCCTACGACATAGATTGTGTGAAACTCTGCGCCCGTGCGCGCGGCGAAATCCGCTGCAATCTGTGTCGCGGCGTTAGCGGAAGGACTGAAATTCGTCGCCAGCAGGATGCGATTCAGATGAAGCTCCGTGTGGCTTCCCCTGTGCTCAACGAAATCGCGTTGCGGCGGCTTGAGGGTCAGGACAGGGCAGGGTGCTTCCGCAATAATCTCTTCGGCAGTTGATCCCCACAGAGCACGCGCGAGGCCCGTGCGCCCGTGCGTCACCACAGTCACCAGATCAATGTCATACTCGCGCACGGCGCGCGCAATCTCAGGCGCAGGCTCGCCTTCGATAATCACAGGCTCAACTTCCAATCCGTCGAGCAGATGGTCTGCGAGCACATCTCTGACCTCTGCGCGCAACTGATGAAGCCAATGGTTGTGCGAATCTTCAAGCGCATGATCCGGCAGCGTTAAAAGGTTGGCAGGCACCGTGCCGCCCTGCACGCTGAAGAGCACGATGCGACCGCCACCCTCACGCGCAAAGGCGGCTGCATACTTTAGAGACGCACGCGCGTGCTGCGTAAAATCTGTCGGATACAAAATATTTCGGAATGGAAACATAAAACAGTAGTCAGTAGTCAGTAGCCAGTAGTCAGTAGATGGACGAGCATTCAGGGTTGAGCAAGATGATTTAGCTTTTGTGCTGCTCAACTGTTTTGATGCTGGCTACTGACTACTGACTACTGACTACTCCCTTTCTCACATTTTTCCCCAGAGCATTAAGACACCAATCAGTATGAAAGCGATGGCGGCCAGCTTGTGCAGCAGAGCTTCGGGCAAGTACTGTCCGAGAAGCGTGCCGACCGCAACGCCTATCAGCGAGACGAGCGAGAGCGCAAGGGCCGCGCCGACAAAAACAGAAAGCGGCGAGCGCGTCTCAGACGCCAGAGTGATTGCCGCAAGCTGCGTCTTGTCACCCATCTCCGCCAGAAACAACGCGCCAAAAGTCGTCCAGAACGCTGTCCATTTCCACATAAGCAGTTAGTCCGTTGTCAGTAGTCAGTGGTCCGTTGTTTCGCCGGCGTCAGTTGAATCTTGATTGCTCAAGTTGCGATACACAAACAACTGACAACGGACTACGGACAACTGACAAATTTTTACAACACCTTCGTGCCCGCGATACGTTCCAGTTGTTGAGAAAATCCGAAGTGCTCAAGCTTTGAATGCTGTCTGCGCGCAAGCACTGCGAGGGCCAGAGCAACTCTCTCACGCGCGCTGCGCCCACGCGGCCCGCTCGCCGCCAGATTGACCACGCGCCGCAAACATTCCGTCATCCCCGCCACGAACATTTTCATGTTCTGCATCTTCTGAACCTCTGCCACGCCGTTCGCATAATGGAAGAGTGTTGACGACGGATCAAGGAACGGATAATCATCTGCCAGCTCAACCCGCGCCGCGCGAAAGATTTTCTCGAAGTCTGCGCCCGCGCCCAGAGCCGCACGCTCCACAGCCCCTATCAAATCTCCGCTCGCTTTGAGGAGCTTGTTCCACTCCGCCTCTTCCGACGGCGGCTCATGAGCGTGCGCTTCATCCACCTTAGCGGCGACCTGTAATTCTGACGCCGCCTCGCTTGCCTGCTCATCGCTCACGTCCTCGTAAACGCTAATCAGCCCGCCTGCTTCTCTTGCGCGCACGAGCAATCGTTGCAGCGCGGCTTCGCCATCCGCGAGGCGTCCGGTCGTGTGGTCCTTCTCGCGCACAAGCGGATCGCTTCCGGCCTTCAAATGAACATCGGCATCATACTCGTCGAGCAAGACGTGAACGCGCCCGTTGAAACCGCGCTGTTGCAAATAGCGCAGCAACGCCGCCAGATTCACGTAAGCTGTATCGAGGTTTTTATATATCACGCCCGCTCGGCCTTCGTGCTTCTACCTGAATCGCCAGCTCATATTTCCGAATTCGCGGCGGAGCATAGCAAAGGTAAAAGTAAAAAGGCAAAAGATAAAAGTCGGTGGAAACTAACTTTTTATTTAAATGTGGTTTGCGGCCTCACTTTTACCTTTTGCCTTTTCACTTTTTACTTTATGATGCTGCGCGCACGAACACATTTTGTTCAAACACACTCTCGCGTGACCTTCAAGCAAGACCCGAACTTTACAAAGTCTGGAGACCAACACTTTGCTTCGAGGAATCTTTCGCACCAAAAATCTTGACGACATTCTGGCATCAGCAGGCGGGCCGCAGTTCTCTCTGAAGAGAACGCTCGGCGCGTTCAACATCACGCTCCTCGGCATCGGCGCAATCATCGGCGCGGGCATCTTCGCAACAGTCGGCACAGCCGCCGCAGGCGATGCGAGCCGTCCGGGCGCAGGGCCTTCGCTGATGCTCTCGTTTGTGATCACGGCCATCGTCTGCGGGTTCACTGCGCTCTGCTACGCGGAGTTTGCTTCGATGGTCCCAATATCAGGCTCCGCCTACACCTACTCTTACGCAACGCTCGGCGAGCTTGTCGCGTGGATTATCGGCTGGGACTTGATTATCGAATACGCCGTCGGCAACGTCGCCGTCGCAATCAGTTGGGCCAACTATTTCCGCACGCTGATGGACGGCATAGGCATACACATCCCCGCGTGGCTCGGGACGGATTACCGCACGGCAGCGAAACTTGCCGCCGTCAACCCTGCCGGATACGCGGAGCAGTTTGGAAACGCGCCGCACATCTTCGGCTACCCCGTAATTATCAACCTGCTCGCCTTCTTAATCGTTGCGCTCATCACAATCGTGCTCGTGTGGGGCATCAAAGAGTCTGCGGAGTTCAACGCCGGGATGGTGATGATCAAGATTGTGGTCCTGCTATTCTTCATCGGGATGGCGCTTTACTACGTCTCGCCCTCGAAGATGATGACCAACTATCATCCGTTTCAACCGACGGGCTGGCACGGCACGCTCGCCGCCGCCGCCGTAGTCTTCTTCGCCTACATTGGCTTCGATGCCGTCTCGACTGTCGCAGAAGAGTGCAAGAATCCTGCGCGCGACCTGCCCATCGGCATCATCGCTTCGCTCGCCATTTGCACAATCTTTTACGTGGTCGTGGCGGCTGTGTTTACGGGCATCATTCCGTATTCAACGCTGGTCCAAAAACTTGCGAACGAGCAGGCAGAGCCTCTGACGATGGCGCTCACGAGCGTCTCGCCGCAGGGCGTGACGTGGCCGAGCACGATTGTCGCTTTCGGCTCCGTGGTAGCGCACACAGCCGTGCTGCTGGTCTTTCAGTTGGGCCAGCCGCGCATCTTCTTTTCGATGGCGAGAGACGGATTGCTCCCGTCTGTTTTTGCCAGCGTGCATCCCAAGTATAAGACTCCGCATGTGACGACGATTATCACAGGCGTGCTGGTCGGCGGCTTCGCGGCGTTCATGAGCATTGACGAGATGGTTGATTTGACGAACATCGGCACGCTCTTCGCTTTCGTGCTGGTCTGCGTCGGCATCATCATCCTGCGTTACAAAGACCCGACAAGGCACAGGCCGTTTCGCGTTCCGTTTGGTCCATGGTTTCTGCCTCTGCTCGGCGCGGCCTCCTGCTTCTTCCTGATGTACTATCTGCCGCCCGCTTCATGGTGGCGATTCATCGGATGGCTCGTGCTCGGCCTTTCGATCTACACCTCTTACGGCTACACGCATAGCGGGATTGGCGCGCAGATAGGGCGACCCACGCGCGCTCCGTTCCCGCTCAAACTGGCTTCGATAGGGTTCCTCTTGACGGCAATAGGACTCTTCACGATTCCGCACGACGCCGGACCAGGCACGCTCTTGCATGAAGCGATGACTGCCGCCGAACCGGATCACATGCACGCGCTCATCGGTCTTTCGCTCATCGCGCTCGGCCTGCTCTTCGGCATCGCAGGCTCCGTCATGGGAACGTCACAAAGCATGAGCGGAGAAAGCGACGAGAGATAAGCGCGCCGTGTAAAAATTTGGAGAGAAGTCTTGCATGAAGATTCTGGTGCTCGGTGCAGGGCGCATGGGACTCGGCGCGGCCTACGATCTCGCGCATAATTCTTCGGATGTTGAGCGGGTCACGGTCGCAGACCTCGACGGAGAACGCGCGCGCGCAGTCGTTGAAACCGTTAAGAGCGACAAACTCACGCACGCGCAGGTTGATGTCACGAACGCAGAGCGCGTCGTTGATTTAATGCGCGGTCACGATGCCGCGATCAGTTGCGTCACATACTTTCACAACCTGCAACTCGCGCGCGCAGCAATCGCCGCACGCACAAACTTCTGCGACCTCGGCGGCAACAACACAGTCGTTGACGCAGAACTCGCTCTGGACGCGCAGGCGCGCGAGGC
>JBAWGU010000771.1:0-3031 GCA_049593215.1 Pyrinomonadaceae bacterium | reverse complement strand
CGCTAAAATGTTGCGGGAACTCTGACACGTGTTCCTGAAATGCGCGTGCGACGATTTCCGCTTTTCGATCAGCCGACAAGCCCGCCAGTCTAATCAGCACAACTCCGCCCGCCGCGAGCCGATTTTCTTTGAACACTAATTCGCCAAAATCTTTATCTCCCGTCAACAGCAACGCTGTTCTCTCATTCGCCTTTTCCAGAACTACATCATCGCCGATGCCCGGCTCCATCTCGGCAATATATAGAACATCGTGGCCCTCTCGTCGCAAACGTTCGACAATGGGGAGGTCAACGCTTTCGTCAGCGAGCAAATTCATGCTGCTTTCTCAGGGAACGATTTAGGCAAAGATTGAGCGGCAAACAACAATGCGGCAGAAACGGCTTCTCTCGTCAGGCGCGGGTGAGATTCGAGAATTTGCTCGACAGTCTCTCCGGCAGCCAGTTTCTCAAGAACCAACTCCACGGTGATACGCGTGCCCGCAATCACAGGCTTACCCATCATCACTGCCGGATCGGATTGAATGAGGTCAGTTTTCATAGCGCGTAAAATTATACTGCATAAACTGCAAGCGCCGAACTCTCATTTTACGTTGCCTCACGCTCTCCGCGACGAAGCGCGTTGACTAGATGGTGCGCGCGTCGCGTCGGCTCAGGCTGGCGATAGCCGCCGTCAGATTGAAGCGTCAATTCGATTGCGTCCGCAAGGGTGATCAAATGTCCGGGCGAGACGAAGATTGGCTGCACATTATTTTTAGTCCGCAGCGCCGCGCCTACCACCTCGCCTTTATCAACCAGCTCCGTCCAACTCCCGCGCTCCTTCTCCGGCTCAACATATTTTCCCACCAGCACAGACTTCGCGCAGCCAAGCGTCGGCCTCTCTATCAGAAGCCCTACATGAGAAGCAATGCCGACGCGGCGCGGGTGCGCGATACCCTGACCGTCGAACATCACGGCATCAGGCTCGCTCTTTAATTTCGCCCATGCCTCCAAAACCGACGGCGTCTCACGAAAAGAGAGCAGCCCCGGCACATACGGAAACCTTGTCTCGCTCACCACGCCAACCTCTTCGACAATTTCAAGAGAAGGCAGACTGAGCACAACGATGCCTGCATAGACGGTCGCCTCAAACTTATTGAAAGAGATGTCCGCGCCTGCAATCGTCTCAATCCTCTTTCGCAGCGGCTCAAGCCGCACACGCTCGCGCAAACTCTTCTGAAGCTCAACGGCCTCGCGCGGCGTTAAATTCCAATCATGCAATTTTTGATAATTTGCCATTTCAGCCCCACCATTTCAGCCCAACCTTGAACTTTTTACAGACTCATAATTCAAACAGGATAGACAGGATAGGTAGGATAAGAAGAGATTGATTCATTTCTTCATTTACTCATTGAACCAATGAACCAATGAATAAATGAGTTAATTCTTTATCCTGTTCATCCTGTCCATCCTGTTTAATTTTAGTCGCAGACCGCACAATCTTTTTTGGAAAAATCTATCGTCTCACTCGGAGCAATCTCTTCTCCGCTCTGAATAATCGAATGCACGCGCCAATGCTCGTCGTCGCGCGCGGGGAAGTCTGTGCGAAAGTGCGCGCCGCGCGATTCTTCGCGCCAGACGGCGGAGCGCGCGATGAGCGTCGCCACAGTTAGAAAATTTCTCGAAGAAACGGAGAGCGGCGCGCGTGCGATCTGTTCAAACTCCCGTAGAGCGCGTCTCATTGAATCATCTTTGCGGAGGATGCCGACGCGCTCCCACATCAAACGCCTGACACGCTTTCGCACAGCCAGCGCAATCTCCCCGACGCCGCGCGCCTCATCTACGACAGCGTTCTCTTCATGCTCCTTCTTCCCTGCCGCTTGCTCTGCATCTTCGTCATGCGTCTCTCTGACACTTCCTCGCGCATAATCTTCCGCCGCAGTGCGACCCGCACGCGCTCCGAAGACCAAGCCTTCGAGAAGCGAATTAGAGGCCAGCCGGTTCGCGCCATGAACACCCGTGCAGGCAACTTCACCGGCAGCGTAAAGCCCTTTGAGCGTCGTGCGTCCATCTAAATCCGTTCTCACACCGCCCATCAAATAATGCGCTGCGGGCGAGACAGGCAAAAAGTCTCTCGTGATGTCCAGACCATAATGCCTGCACGTCTCATAGATTTTCGGAAAACGCTGGACCAGAAATTCAGCGTCAAGGTCTGTCATGTCCAGATAGACGGTCCTTGTTCCTGTGCGCTCCATCTCCGCGACGATTGAGCGGCTCACCACATCGCGCGGCGCGAGTTCCGCGCGCTCGTGATAGCGCGCCATGAAGCGTTTGCCGTCCGCGTTTCTCAAGACGCCGCCCTCGCCCCTCATCGCTTCCGAAAGCAGAAAACGCGGCGCACTTTCAAGGTTAAGAGCCGTCGGATGAAACTGCACAAACTCCATATCGGCAAGCTGCGCGCCCGCCAGATAAGCCATCGCCATCCCGTCGCCCGTTGCCACAGCAGGGTTCGTCGTATGCAGAAAAAGCTGGCCCGCGCCTCCCGCAGCAAGGATGACTGCGCGTGCGTACAACTCGCGCGGCGCACGCACAAGCGGGTCCAAATATCGCACGCCGCAGCAGTCTCCATCCGCAATGAGCAACTTCTCGGTCGCTGCGTGCGCGAGAAAAACTATCGAGCGTTCTCTGCGAGCGCGTGCAATCAGAGCGCGCACAATCTCGCGTCCTGTCGAATCGCCATGCGCGTGGAGTATGCGGCGACGCGAATGCGCGGCCTCCTGCGTGAAGATGAGACGCCCGCCTTCACGGTCAAACTCCGCGCCCCACTCGATCAACTCCTGTATGTATCGCGGCCCATCTTCGACCATCACGCGCACGGCGCGCTCGTCGCAAAGCCCCGCGCCCGCGCCGAGCGTGTCTTCTTCATGCAGGGCCACCTCGTCGTCTTCCGAGAGAACGACGGCGATGCCTCCCTGCGCGTACTCCGTGTTGGATTCGTCCGTGCGGTCTTTGGTCAGCACCGTCACACGCGCCCCCGCGCGTGCCAACTCGACGGC
>JBAWGU010000770.1:0-3900 GCA_049593215.1 Pyrinomonadaceae bacterium | reverse complement strand
GAGCGGATGCATGTCGGGCTTCTCTCTTTGCAGCTCGTTAAAAAGCATTGAGAAAAAACAATTGCCAATAGTAATGAGTTGGCTCTCGCTGCCTAATTAAGCACCGAGCGTTTCGCCGCAAGTCGCTCAAGCGCGCGGAGTGAAATGTCACACAGTTGAGCTTGGCCTGCCCTTTCGGCCCGTGAGGGCAGGCGAGATTAAAGTCGGGCTAGCGCGCTGGCGAGGTCTTCGTCGCTTCACTTACTCGCCGCGCCGCGAAACGGCCTCTTCCAAAAGAGGAGGCACAAAGAGAAGCGGCTAAGCATGTAGATTCCCTCGACGTTGTCTCTTGGATCCGAGTTCAATTCTCGGCGCCTCCACTTCAAATCAAGACAAGCGGCCCAGTCGGCAGTGGTTGTGATACCATCGCAGGCGTGGCCGCTTTTCAATTTTCAAACTCAGTTCTTTTTGAAGAGATACCTTCAGTCTAAGTGATTTGCTTTTGAAGCGAGATTTACCAATCGGAATATTTGATAGCGGCGTCGGCGGCCTGACGGTCTATCGCGCGCTGCACGAGCGTTTGCCGGATGAGCATTTCGTTTATCTGGGCGACACGGCGCGCGTGCCTTACGGAACAAAATCTTTAGCGACAGTTGAGCGTTACGCGATTGAGAATGCGCGTTTTCTGGAAGCGCACGGCATCAAGCTGTTGGTCGTTGCATGTAACACTGCGTCTGCGCTCGCGCTGCCTGCGATTGGACGCGCGGTGGAGGTGGATGTGATTGGCGTGATTGAGCCGGGCGCGCGCGCGGCTGTCGAAGCTTCCGTAGAAAAAAGAATCGGCGTGATTGCGACGGAGGCGACTGTGCAGAGTTGCGCTTATACAGAAGCGATTGCGCGGCGTGAGCCGGAGGCAAAAGTTATCGCGCGCGCGTGTCCACTGTTTGTTTCTCTGGCGGAAGAGGGTTGGGCCGAAACGGACGTGGCGCGCACTGTCGCGGCAGAGTATTTAGGGTTGATTAAAGAGAGCGCGGTTGACACGCTCGTGCTGGGCTGCACGCATTATCCAATCCTGCGCCGTGTGATTCAGGAGACGGTTGGCGAGCGCGTGCGCCTGATTGATTCGGGCGAAGCGACGGCGCGCGATGTTGCGGCTCTCCTGCATGACAAAGAGTTGACGCGGCGTGCGAGTGTTGACAGGAGTGCGCGTGAGCGTCACCTGTGCGATTATCTGGACCACTTTTACGTCACGGACGCGGCAGAGCGTTTTGCGCGCGTCGCGGAGAGATTTTTGGGAAGCGCGCCTTCCGTGCTGGAGGCCGTGGAAGTCTGGGGGCATGATGAGCTTCGCACGCACTGAAACATTCACACGCACGGACGGGCGGGCAAGCGATGAGTTGCGCACAGTCCGCATCACGCCCGGCTACCTGCCGAACGCCGAAGGCTCTGCGCTCATCGAGATGGGCAACACGCACGTCGTCTGCTCCGCTTCGGTGGAAGAGCGCGTGCCGCCTTTCTTGCGCGGCAAAGGGCGTGGCTGGATTACTGCGGAGTACGCCATGCTTCCTCGCGCCACGCAGCAACGCACGCCGCGCGAGACAGGACGCGGCGGCCCGTCGGGTCGCACGCACGAGATTCAAAGATTGATTGGGAGAAGCCTGCGCGCCGTCGCAGACATGAAACTGCTGGGCGAGCGCACCATCACGCTCGACTGCGATGTGCTGCAAGCGGACGGCGGCACGCGCACGGCAGCGATTACAGGCGCATACGTTGCATTCGCTCTCGCCTGCCGCCACCTCATTCAAGCGGGCAAGCTCACGCGCAGCCCCGTCCAATGGGAAGTTGCCGCAGTCAGCGTCGGCATCGTTGGTCAAACGCCTTTACTGGACCTCAAATACGACGAAGATTCAAGGGCAGAAGTTGACATGAACATCGTCTGCACGGGCGACAATCGTTTCATAGAAGTTCAGGGCACAGCCGAAGGCACGCCCTTCTCTCGCGCAGAGATGGACGAACTCCTCGCCCTCGCCGCGAAGGGCATAGAGCAACTGATAGCCGTCCAGCGCGCGGCCATCGAAGAGAAGTAGAAAGACCCGGAAACGAAAGACCCGGGAGCGCAGGCATCTTGCCTGCTAAGCAAGCGATAGCTCGATGACGCGAGTTTCACTTTCATTCAATCTTGAAATTATCTCTTCCTTTGTTCGCGCTGATGCGCTCATGGCAGGCACGATGACTGCGCTCCCAGGGTGCCCACGGCTTTGGCAACTTTAAGACTTGTCGTTTGCATCTGAACGTAGGTTGAGATTAAATTTTACCGGCCCAATGAACTGCCGTTTTGAGACTCGCAAACATCACATCCATCCGAGTTTGATGAGGAGCAATTTGATTAACATGCGACGCCTGACAGCCTTTCTCTCGTTTGCATTTATCTTCGCGCTCGTTGCCGCTTCTTCCGCCGCAGCGCAGACGCAGGCGTTTACGAACGACAGCATCGAGTATGCGCTTGAGCTGCCTTCCGTCACGTGGCGAGTCATCGCACAGCCGGACGGCGTACACAGGCACGCGGAGTTTATCTACGGCGACCGTTCCGACGGGCTGCTGCGCATACGCAAAGAGGTTGTCGAAGCAGGCACAACTCCCAAAGACCTTGCGCGCTTCGATCAGGAACAAAAACTTCATTACCTGCCCGGCTATGTCGAAGGCAAAGAAGAGAGCTTCACAGGACGCTTAAACGGCGTCACCATCTCTTACGAATACACGGAAGCAGGCAAGGCGATGGTCGGGCGCACCTACTATCTTCAAGCAGACAATCGCACCATCTACACACTGCGCTTCACCGGCCTGAGAGACAAACTCGCGCGCATACGCAACCAGACGGACCTCATCGCGCGCAGCTTTCACCTGAAATAATTTCCGCCTGCATTTTGCAACGTCATCTGGCCGCCTGCGTTCTTGATAAGGAACAGGCGGCCAGAGCTTTGATGATGTTAAGATGAGAAAATGAAACTAGCGCACGGCCTCTCCGTCAGAACTTCCAGCATCAACGGCAAAGGATGTTTCGCCACCGTGCATTTCAAGCGCGGGCGAAAGATCGCAGAGTACACGGGCGAGAGAATTAGCGAGGCGGAAGCGAATCGCAGGGCGCGCAGCCGTCGCGTCCTGCGTATCTGCGCGATTGACTGGAAGTGGAGTCTTGACGGGAGCCTCGGCGGCAACGGCACGCATTACATGAATCATTCATGCGAACCCAACTGCTACATGAAAATCCTCTACGGCCACATCCTCTTCTTCGCCCTGCGCGACATACGCCCCGGCGAAGAGATCACGCTCGATTATCAAACCACTCTTCATTCAGACAGGAAACGCTGCTCCTGCGGCGCAAAGACCTGCCGGAAGACCATCAATAAAGTGATGAGTGATGAGTGATGAGAAGAAAGCTTTTAACTCATCACTCATTACTCATCGCTCATCACTGCTTTTAATCCTTCGAGCATCTCTTGTTCTTCATCTTCTGCGACGGTGCGGAGGTCTATGAGAACTTTGTTTTCGGCGATGCGTGTGATGATGGGGGGCGTGCTCAGGCGCAGACGTTGTTCGAGTTCGATGGCGGAGAGCGCGCTGTGTGTGAGAGCGATGAGGGCCGTCGGCGGGTGCGTGGTCGGCGCAGAGCCGCCACCGATGGCAGAGTGGCCTTCTTTAATTTCGTAATGAAGGGAGCGTGCGCCGTTCTCTTGCCCGGAACGCTTGAGAAGTTTACCGAAGCGTTTGAGAAAAGATTTGGCGCGCTGCTGCATCTCTTCATAGCTGAGCGAGAGCATACGGAGCGTGGGTATCTCTGCGAAAGCTGCGCCGCGACGGTAAGCGTCGAGCGTGGCTTCGAGGGCCGAGAGCGCGAGCTTGTCCGCGCGCAGTGCGCGATAG
>JBAWGU010000769.1:0-1907 GCA_049593215.1 Pyrinomonadaceae bacterium | reverse complement strand
TCTCTGCGCTAACTCTGCGCTAACTCTGCGCCTCTGCGGTGAATCTTACCTGAGCACAAACTCAAGCCATGCGGCTCATAGTAGAGCACAAGCAATCATCTTCATTCTCTATTTGCTATCACTCTCTATCGCGCTTTCCTCAACCGCACCGGCGCAGCAGCCGGTTGAGATTAAGCCGCAGCAAGAGAGCGCGGCATCAATGCGCCCGCGTTACCAGATTAAGCTGAATCTGGATTTCGACAATCGCACGTACACGGGCAACGAGCGTGTGCGCTGGATCAATCGAGACAATCACTCTTCAAGCGTTCTCTATTTTCATCTCTATTCAAATATGCGCTCAGGCGGAGCAAACTCCGACGAGCCGCGCATTGATATTACGGAGGTCCGCAGCGTCGCCACAAACGAGCCGCTATTTTTCTCTCTGGAAGATCAGGCGACGACGCTGCGCGTTAATCTGCGCGAGGCGGTTGGGACGGGAGAAGCGGCGGAAGTTTTGATTGGATTCAAGGGCAGCGTGCCTGAGATAGATTCGGAAGAGACAGGACTGTTCGCGCACATTGTGCAGCAGGTCGGCGCGGCGCTTCGCAGCGAGCGCGAGGTGCGGCGTGCGCGCGACGTGAATTTCCTGTGTCGCGGCATGATGCTTTTGGGCACTGCTTATCCTGTGCTCGCAACCCGTGACGGCGACGACTGGCAGCGCAAGGTCGAGCAGAGCATCGGCGACATGGTATTCGCAGAGTCGTCTCATTACAGGGTCGAAGTCGAAGCCGCGCCCGAGCTTAAAATCTTTGCTTCCGGCGCGTCGGTTGAAACGCCTGCCGCCGCCGCGACGCAAAACAGATTGAATGCGACGCACATTTTCGCGGGAGAGAATTTAAGGGACTTTGCCATTGTCGCGGGAAAGAATCTGCGCGTGGTCGAGCGCATGGTGGGCGATGTCAATGTACGCTCGATCTATCTCGCGGAGCATGAAGCGATTGGAAAGCGCGTGCTCGCGGCTGCGGCTGATGCCGTGCGTGTCTATTCGGCGCGCTTTGGTCCTTTGCCGAACAAGACCGTGAGCATCGTTGATGCGCCGCTCGTCGCCGGACTCGGCTCGACGGAGTTTGCCGGACTCGGCGCGATTGCTTCCGCCTTCTACGTTGATTTCGACTCGCCCTCTATGCGCAACCTGCCGGAGATGATCAGAGAGCAGCGCACATCCGTTGAAGACAGTCTCGAATGGGCCGTGGCGCACATGGTTGCGCATCAATGGTGGGGCACGGTGGTGGGCAACGACCCGTCGCGCGACCCTGTACTGGATGAAGCTCTGGCTAACTGGTCTGCGCTTCTTTATTACAGAGAGGTTCACGGCGAAGAGCGCGCGCAAACGGCTCTGGAAGATCAACTGCGCGGCGTCTATAAAGTCTATCGCACGTTCGGCGGGGAAGACATGTCTGCCGATCACTCGGCGCGCGAGTACAGAAACTTTTTCCAGTACGCCGCTATCGTTTCGAGCAAGGGCGCGTTGATGTTTGACGCCGTGCGACAGTTGATTGGAGATGAAAAGTTTTTCGCAGCCTTGCAGAGCTACTACAACGCCAACAAGTTTGAGGTTGCAGAGCTTGACGATTTGCGCGGCGCGTTCATCGCCGAAACTCCTGTCGAACAACGCCGCACGCTCACGCGCACCTTCAATCGCTGGCTCTCAAACAAACGCGGCGACGAAGACATCGCCCCACCCGACCCGAAACTCGCCGCCGCGCTCGGCGTCAACCCCAACCCTCCCAAGAGCGGAGACCGCAACGCCTTCGCGCGTCTAGGCAAATTCTTCTGGCAACAGATGACGCGGATTCGCTAGATTCTGCGCGCATCCCTTCGACCAACTTCTACAGCGAATTGAAATCGAGTGTGACTTAAGTCAGTAC
>JBAWGU010000768.1:0-5319 GCA_049593215.1 Pyrinomonadaceae bacterium | reverse complement strand
CGGCGACACGGTGCTGCTCGCGCCCGCCTGCGCCAGCTTCGATATGTTCAAAAGCTTCGAGCATCGCGGCGAAGTTTTCAAAGAGGAAGTGAAAGAATTGATGAACGCAGAAGTCGGAAATCGGAAATCAGAATGAGAAGCGAAAAGCTTTTTCTACTGACTACTGACTACTGACTACTGACTACTGCTTTATGGCTCGAAAATTACAGTTCGATAAATGGTTGTTTGCGACGACGGTGGGGTTGGCGCTCTTCGGCATCGTGATGGTTTATAGCGCGTCTGCGATGATGGCGATGCAGGAGAACGGCAACCAGTATTACTACGTGCTCAAGCAGGGGATGTGGACGGCAATAGGTTTCGCGGCGATGCTCGGCGCGATGCACTTCGATTATCAACTGCTGCGCAACAAGAAGATTGTGTTCGGGTTGCTCAGTTTGACAATCCTGCTGTTGATGGCTGTGTTCGCTTTTCCAAGAAGTCACGGCGCGCATCGCTGGATCAAGTTTGCGGGCTTTTCCATGCAGCCTTCGGAAGCGTCTAAGCTGGCGTTGACAATTTTTCTGGCCTACTTCCTTGAGAAGCGCGCGGGTGAAGAGAGCTATTTCTGGCGAACGTTTGTGCCGTGCCTGTTTGTGACGGGCACGCTTGCCGTGCTGGTTGTCGCTGAGCCTGACCTGGGAACGGCTTTGATGCTGGCAGTGATTTGCATGGTCGTTTGTTTCGCGGCGGGCGTGCGGCTGCTGCATCTGGGGCTGGCGGCTGCGCCTGCGCTGGTTGGTCTGGCGGGACTCTTAATCTTCGTGCCGTTTCGTATGAAGCGCATGGTTGCATTCTTAAACCCATGGGCTGATCCGCAGGGGGCGAGCTATCAGGTGGTCCAGTCGTTGCTCGCGGTCGGGTCAGGAGGCGCAAACGGCTTGGGGTTTGCGCAAGGCAAACAGAAACTATTCTTTCTGCCGTTTGCGCATTCGGATTTTATCTTTGCGGTCGTGGGCGAAGAGCTTGGGTTGATAGGCGCGTTGACGGTCGTGGCGGTGTTCGGAATCTTTTTGTGGCGCGGAGTGAGAGCTTCGCTTCGCGCGCCGGACAGGTTTGGAATGCTTTTGGGACTCGGCCTTGTGACGAGCATCGTCGCGCAGGCGCTCTTTAATATCAGCGTAGTGCTTTCGCTTGTGCCGACAAAAGGCATTCCGCTTCCGTTCATCTCTTACGGCGGCTCGTCGCTTGTGCCGACGCTCGTGGCGGTCGGGCTGCTCTTGAACATTTCGCAGTATGCGGGCGGAAGACAGGACGCGGAGGCGGGGCGATGGAATGAGGCGGAGAGAAACGATGCAGAGCGCGTTAGTAGAAAACCTGCGGTCGCTACTTCTTCGCCGCGCTTGCGCGTCCCCGCATCGTCGCGTCTAGGATGATGGCGATGCGCGTTCTGATCGCCGCAGGGGGAACGGGCGGGCACATCTATCCGGGCATCGCGGTGGCGAAAGAGGTGTTGCGCCGCGACGCTGCATCGGAGGTGAAATTTGTAGGCACGGCGCGCGGGCTTGAGATGCGGCTTGTGCCGCAGGCGGGTTTTGAGTTGTTGCTCATTGAAAGCACGGGGCTGGTCAACATGGGGTTGATGGCGAAGCTGCGCGGGCTTGAGTTGATACCTAAGAGCATGTTGGAGGCGCGTCGTTTAATCAAGGAGTTTAAGCCGGACGTGGTGGTTGGCGCGGGCGGTTACGTCTCAGGGCCAGTGCTCTTGACTGCGGCTCTGATGAGAGTTCCGACGCTCGTGATGGAATCGAACGCGGTGCCGGGATTCACGAACCGCAGGCTCACGCGTTTTGTTGACAAGGCTGCGGTGTCGTTCGAGGCCGCGCTGCCTTACTTTCGCGGCAAGGGCGTGGTGACAGGCAATCCCATACGCCGCGAGTTCTTTGATGTTCCTGTGAAAGAGCGCGACCCGGCGCGAGTCAGCTTGCTCATCTTCGGAGGCTCGCAGGGCGCGCGTACAATCAACGAAGCGATGATTGCAGCGTTGCCGCACTTGAAGAGAGAGCAGAGCGCGCTTTCCGTTAAGCACCAGACGGGCGAAGCGGATTTTGAGAAAGTTCGTGAAGGATATTTGAAAGCAGAGTGGACGGAAAACGCGGATGTCATGCGCTACATTGACGACATGGTTAATGCGTTCGCAACTTCCGATTTAATCATCAGCCGTGCGGGCGCAACCACAGCAGCAGAGTTGATGGCTGCGGGACGCGCAGGAATTATGGTCCCGCTTCCGGGCCAGATGGAGCAACGCAGGAACGCGGAAGCAATGCAAACGGCGGGCGCGGGACGCATGATCTTGCAGGAGGATTTGACAGGAGAGCGGTTGGCTGCTGAGATTGCACATTTCGTCGCCGCGCCCGAAGAGATTACGCAGATGGAAAGAGCGAGCCGCAAACTCGCACGCGGCGACGCCGCCGCCGCAACAGTGGATTTGATTCAAGAGCTTGTCCGTAGTCCGTAGTCCGTTGTCCGTTGTTTGTGCTTATCAAGTTGACGACTAAAGATTAAGCATTCGAGATTTCCAAAACTCAAAACAACGGACAACTGACTACGGACAAATGACAAATTGATTTATGTTTCGCCACATTCAACATGTTCATTTCGTCGGCATCGGGGGCATAGGCATGTCTGGCATCGCGGAGGTGCTGGCTAATCTGGGCTTCAGGGTGTCGGGTTCGGATGTGAAGAAGTCTGCGGTGACGGAGCGTTTGGAGCAGCTTGGCGTGGAAGTCACGGAAGGGCACAGCGCAGAGAACGTGGGTGACGCTCATGTGGTTGTGCGCTCGACTGCCGTGCGTGACGACAATCCTGAGATTGTTGAAGCGCGTAGCCGCTCAATTCCCGTCATTCCGCGCGCGGAGATGCTGGCGGAGTTGATGCGGCTCAAAGCTTACACGGTCGCCGTCGCGGGTTCGCATGGGAAGACGACGACGACATCTATGGTCGCGGCTGTGTTGGGGCATGGCAAGCTTGACCCGACTGTCGTCGTTGGCGGCGTGGTCAAAGCTTTCGGCTCAACCGCACGGCTGGGCAAGAGCGATTTGATGGTTGTGGAAGCGGATGAGAGTGATCGCTCATTCCTGATGCTCACGCCGACGATTGCGATTGTGACGAACATTGACCGCGAGCACATGGACTACTACGACGACATGAACGACGTGCGTAAATGCTTCGCAGACTTTGTTAATAAAGTTCCGTTTTACGGCGCGTCTATCTTGTGTCTGGATGATCCGAATGTGCAGGCGGTGATTCCCAGTGTGAAGCGGCGCAGGCTCACCTATGGTTTGAGCGCGCAGGCGGATGTCTCCGCGCACTCGATTCGTTTTGATGAAGCATACGGCTCGCGCTTTACGGTGTGGCGCGGGAGCGAGCCTGTCGGCGATGTAATGATGCACGTGCCCGGACTTCATAACGTGTACAACGCGCTCGCTGCCGTCACTGTCGGTTTCGAGTTGAAGATTCCGTTTGAGCAAATCGCAGAAGCTCTGGCGACGTTTACAAATGCTGACCGTCGCTTTCAGTTCAAAGGCGAAGAGGCTGGCGTCGTCGTCGTTGACGATTACGCGCATCACCCGACAGAGATTAAGGCTACGCTCGCGGCGGCGAAGATAGGTTCGGCAGGTCGTCGAATAGTCGTGCTCTTTCAGCCGCATCGCTACACGCGCACGAAGGACCAGATGGAAGAGTTTGCGCGCTCTTTCAACAACGCCGACGTGCTCTTTGTGATGGACATTTACGCGGCGAGCGAAGACCCGATTGATGGCATCACTTCGGAAGCCCTGACGGAAGCCATCAAACGCTTCGGCCACAAGAACGCGCATTACATCGGCACTCTTGACGGCTCGGCAGAAATTCTGCGCGGTCAGGTCAGCGCAGGAGATTTAGTCGTCACGCTCGGCGCGGGAACTGTGTATCGCGCGGGGGAGCAGTTGTTGAAGCTGCTTAAGGAAAAGAATTAACAGGGATGGACAGGATGAACAGGATAAAAGGAATGGTGAACGAGGAAGGCAGAATGATGAATGATGAACACGGAATGAAAGATGAAGAGTTTGCTGTTCATCCAACGCTTGGGCTTTATCCTGTTCATCCTGCCTATCCTGTTTGAATTTTCTTTTCTGATGCTGCACAAGAATGATGTTGAGTGAAGTAGAAAACAGCACGGATTACGAGAAGCGCGATGCTCGGATTGAAGAGATCGCGGCTCGGCTCGGCGTGCGAGCGGAGCGTGGGCGAAAGTTTGCGGAGTTGACGAGCCTGAGAGTGGGCGGCTCGATTGATTGGGTCGTCTCGCCCGTCACGGAAGAGCAGGCGGCGGCTGTTGTTGATGAGTTGGATAAGGCTGAAATCGGATGGCGCGCTCTCGGCTCAGGCAGCAACATTCTGGCGGACGACGCTCCGCATCATTACGTCGTCGTGAGCTTGAAAGAGTTGAAGGGCGAAGTGGAATTTGACGGCGAGCGCGTGAGCGTGAGCGCGGGTTATTCGCTGCCGCGCCTTTGTGTTGAAGCAGGACGAAGAGGTTTGGCAGGGATTGAAGGTTTAGGGGGGATTCCGGGCACTGTCGGCGGCGCGTTGTGGATGAATGCCGGCGCATACGGGCATGAGATTGGAAACGTCACAGAGAGCGTCAGGGTTGCGCGCGATGGCCGCGTTGTCGAAGTCGAGGGGAGCGAAATCAAATGGGACTATCGCCACACTTCTTTTAAGGATGGCGAGTTGCTCTTAGGCGCAACGCTTCATCTTTCTCCTGACGAGCCGCAGAAGATTAAAGAGCGCATGGATGAAGCCAAGAGCAAACGCCTTGCGACGCAACCGCACGGCTCGCGCAGCGCGGGATGCTTCTTCAAAAATCCTCCGGGCAGCGCCATCGGCACGGGCCGCATGATTGACGAGATGGGCATGAAGGGCGAGCGCAAAGGCGGCGCACTTGTCTCGCCCGTTCACGCCAACTTCATCGTCACCGAAGGCGAAGACGCGAAAGCCGCAGACGCGCTCGCCCTCGCTGAAGAGATTAGAGAAAGAGTCAGGCGCGAACACGGCATCGAGCTTGAATACGAAGTTGAGTTGTGGCGCGCGGATGCGCCGGAAGAAAGTCAGGAGTCTGAAGTCTTGAGTCTGGAGTCGAAAGACAAAAACGGAGTTGACGAAGCTGAACGGATTTTTGACCCAAGACTTCCGACTCCTGACTCCGGACTTGAGGAGAAGAGTTGAGAGAGCAAGTCGTCACACCCAGAGCCTCTAAGAGCGGCGCGGTCGCGGGAAAGGGACGCGCGGGCGAAGTTGTGC
>JBAWGU010000767.1:0-7418 GCA_049593215.1 Pyrinomonadaceae bacterium | reverse complement strand
CGCACGATGTGGGCGGCAAGAGCCGCTAGAAATAGAGTTTCATGCCGAACTGAAACTCACGCGGCAACCGTGTAGAGGTCGGACGACCAAACGTGCTCGGCGTCGCAAAGGCCGCGCCGATACCTGTAAATTGAGTGTGGTTGAAAACATTAAAGCTCTCCGCGCGCAATTGCAGATAGCGTCCCTTATCGCGGTTGAAGTAAACGTTCTTGGCCGCCGAGAGGTTGGTTTGGTTTTGTCCCGGCAGGCGCGTGAAGGCACGTGGAGAATTGCCGTAAGTGCCGAGCGTAGGATTCGCAAAGGCGTTCGGGTCAAAGATGTAAATCAATCCTGTCGGGTCAAGTGTCCCTGCCAGACCGCCATTCGGATCGCTGACAAGCTGCGCCCGCGACCCGCGCGTAAACGTCAACGAATCGGCAGTGATACGCGGAAGCGGCTGGCCGGAGGCGATGGTAGTGATGCCCGACACTTCCCAGCCGCCAAGCAAGAGCCGCGCGGCAGTGTTGTGGCTGTTTGAGAAGTAGGGAATCTCGTAAACGTAGCTCGCGCTGAAAACGTGCGTGCGGGAGGTGCGTGCCTCAGCATACTCGATGCGCTTGTTCAAAGGATTCTGCGGCTCGTCTATCGCATCGCGGTCATTCGTCGCGTCGGTCAAATTCTTACTGAACGTGTAAGCGGCTGTCAGCGAGAACTTGGTGCTGAGGCGATAGGTGAAGGAGGAGAGCAGCCCATGATAGCGCGACTTTGCGCTCGTCTCTCTGTAGTTGATGTTGCCGTATCCGAGGTACGGGCGCACAGTATTTACGTTTGCTGTGCCGACGGCTGCGGCTGCGGCAGGCTGCGGCTGGTTGAGATTAAGCTGCCGCACCAGATGGTCGCCCTTCGTTCCAACGTAGCTCACGTCGAGCACTGCATTCTTAAATATTTCGCGCTGAACGCCGACGGACCACTGTTGTATTTCCGGCGTCACGAAATCAGGCGCGTTGGCAATCAGCGCGCGGATGGGGACTGGGCCGGGCGGGCCCGCTGGATTCGAGAGCGTGATTCCATTTCCGGTGAAGGAGGCGCGATTATTGTACGGCGGGTTGGTGAAAGAGTTTTGTTCGAAGATGCCGACGAGCACCTGATCGTAGTAGAAGCCATAGCCCATGCGGATCACGGATTTACCGCTTTCGCCGAAGAGCGTGCGCATGAATCCTTTTTCAAAGTTCGGGCTGTAGGCAAGACCGACGCGCGGGCTAAAGTTGTTCTTGTCCGAAGGCATCACGGATTTGCCGAAGCGCGAAGACGCACCCGCCACAGCGATTCCGTTCAACTCGTTGCCCGTTCCGCGAACGAGCGCAGAACAGGAAGCAGTAGTGCATGTCGGCACGGCAGAGCGGCTAAAAAGCGACGGGTCAAAGGAAGTCAGAATGTTGTTCTTATCCGTGACGGGCACATAATACTGATAGCGCACGCCGAAATCCAAAGTAAGATTCGGCCTGATTTTCCATGTGTCCTGAGCGAAGAACTCACGGCGTCCGAAACGCAGATTGACCGTGATGTCAATCTGATCTTCCAGATAACTCGATGCTCGCCCCAGAAGGAAGCTGGCGAACGGGACGCCCGCCTGAGTCAGCGTAATCGCAGAGCCGCCGGACGAAGAGGTGCTGCTGGAGCCGGTCGTATCGAAACTGAAGCTGCCCTGTGTGACGTTGCTGGCGTTTTCGCCTTTGGCCTCAAAAGAGGCTTCACCGCCAAACTTGAAGGTGTGGTTGCCTCTGATCCACGTCAGATTGTCTCGAACAACCTGATTCGTGTATTTGATGCCGTAACCTTGCGAGGAAAAGAGGGACGTGAGACCACTGATCGCGATGGTTGGAACGGCGTCGTTATTGTTCTGCGGATAAAACTCAGGGATCGCAGAAGTGCCGCCATAATTCGAGCGGCGGCCACGCCCGATTAGCTGCGAGCCAATCAAGTTTCCGGAGAAGTTGTAGGTCGCTTCGTTGACAACCGAAGGCGAGAGAGTGCTCGTGAAGGAAAGAGCAAGGACGTGCCCCGGCACGCGCGTGTCGGTCGTAGTGGTGCCCGGCAGGCAAGCAGAAACAACGCCTGAGAACAGACCGCACGCCTCGCGCGTGACACTCAGATCGTGAGTGTATCGCCCGAAGAGATGATTGTTGTTATTGATGTTGTAATCAATGCGAACGGTCTCTTGTCGCGTATTGTTGATGTTGATGTTGGTGTTATTGAACGTGTTGCCAGCGCCGTTGGGCAAAGGATAAGCGGCCAGCAGCGCCTGCGCTAAAGGACTGATGTCAGCAGTCGGGACAATGTTTCCGGCATAGGCGCGGCCATCTGCGCGAAAGACCATCCCGGCGCGGGCTTGAATCACGTTGCCGGCAGTATCCGTTACAAATAGCGGTGTCGCTGTCGCAGTAGTTCCGCTCGTATTGTTAGCCTGCCTGTAGAGCGGGAGGCCGAGACTGGACGAAAAATCGCCGTTGCGCTGTGTCTGCGTCGGAACGATAATATCCGCCGCCGTCGTTCCGCGAGTAATACGCCGGGCCTCCTCAGAGAAGAAGAAGAAGAGCTTGTTGCGCCCGTCGTAAGCGGAACGTCCGCCTTCACCAAAACGTGGAAACAGAATAGGGCCGCTCAAGGTTCCGCCATAATCGTTATAGCGGAGTTTGGGAACGGGCAGTTTCAACGATCCATCGGCATTGCGCCCCGCACGATTATTAAAGAACGTGTTGGCGTTAAAGTGGTCGTTGCGAACGAATTCATAAAGGGAGCCATGAAAGTCGTTGCTGCCGCCGCGAGTCAGCACAGTGACCACCCCGCCGCCTGAACGCCCGATTTCTGCGGTGTAGTTTGAAGTCAGCACTTTGAACTCTTGAATCGAGTCTATGGTCGGAGTGGAAAGCAGCGTGATGTTTGAGCCAACGTCTGTGTTCGACACCCCGTCAACCAGATAGTTGACGCCGTTGCGCCTCATACCGTTGATTGAAATATCAGCGCGGCTGGTCAAGCCGAAGCTGGACTCGTCATCAAGTGTGGAGGAGACGCCCGGCACGAGTTCTGTCAGCTTCAAAAAATTACGGTTATTGAGCGGCAGTTCAATAACCTGCGTGCCGGAAATAAGAGACTGTCCGGTCGGGCTTTCCTGAATGAGCGGAGGTTGGTCCGTGATAGTCACAGTCTCAGACGGCGAACCTATCTCAAGCTTAATGTCTACGGGACGACGGTCCCTGGCATTCAGTGTCAGCTCTTGAACGTGGCGTTTGAATCCCGCCTGCTCGACAGTGATAGTGTAATTACCGGGGACGAGCGGCGTGATTGTGTAGTTGCCGTCATCGCTTGTCTGAACGCGTCGTTCTGCGCCAGTCTCCTTGTTGGCGGCGATAACTGTCGCATTCGCAATGACTGCTCCGTTTGTGTCAGCGACTTGTCCGGTAACGGTTGCGGCTGTTTCTTCTTGCGCCATCGCAGACGCGCCAAAACTCAGGCAGAGCAGGAACGCCACAAACATTGCCCGCAGCCCATTTTTCAGATGGTGTCTCATGTCTTGATTCCTCTTTACTTTTTAACAGGATGGAAAGCTGGATTCGTTTCCTAAGTCTGCGCCCGCGACCTGAGTAGGAGAGAACTGGTTCAGGACGGATGCGCGAGTTTGGAAAACGAATCTGAACTAACTGTTCAAAGCGCTCATCTCAAAGATGTATGCGCCCTGCATGATTGCACGCAAGTTATACAACCATGTATCGGCACACAGCAAGATTTTTATTCTGCGCGCGGAGCGCCTGCTCCACGTAGCGCGACGCCGGGCCGCGCCTTCTGCATCTCACCATTTGCCAGAACCGTCTGGCCGTTGACGAAAACGAAGCTGATTCCAAGCGGATACTGGTGCGGATTGTCGAAGGTTGCGCGGTCTGTGATGATGTTCGGGTCGAAGAGAACCAGATCGGCGGCATAGCCTTCGCGCAAGAGGCCGCGCTCGCGCAAGCCGAAAGTCTGCGCGGGCAAAGATGTCATCTTGCGGACAGCATCTTCGAGCGTGAGCAGGTGAAGCTCTCTCACGTAGCGCGAGAGCACGCGCGCATTGTTGCCGTAGCCGCGCGGGTGCGGCACGCCTTCACCGAAATGACGCACGCTGCTGTCCGATGCAATCATCGTAAACGGCTGACGCATGATGCGCTGCACATCGTCTTCATTCATCTTGTGATAGACCATGCCTGCGCCGCCCGACGCGTACATCTCAAAAATCTGCTCTAGCTGCGCTTTCAAGTCCCCCTTGCCGCGCTTCTCTTTTGCAAGCAGCGCGATTGACTTGCCGTTAAACGTCGGGTCCACTTCGTAAACGGCAACCACAGCGTAAGCGTAATCCTTAAACCCGCTCTTCTTGAGAGTCTCAAGCATCTCGCGCACGATGCGCTCATGCGTCTCTTTGTCTGCAAGACGCGCACGGCCCTCTTCGCGCCCGCCCGCCAGCGCCCAACTCGGCAACAAAGAATCCAGCGAAGTCGAAGAAGCAGTGTAAGCATACTGGTCAACGGTCACTTGCAGGCCACGAGCGCGCGCTTCTTCAACAAGGCCGATGGTCGCGGGACTCTGGCCCCAGAGCTTCCTGCTGCTAATCTTGAAATGCGAGATTTCGACGGGCAGCCCTGCCTGCTCGCCTATCTGAATGCTCTCGTGAATCGCATCCATGACGGTCTCGCCCTCATTGCGCATGTGCGTCGCATAGAGTCCGCCGTAACGCGAGACGACACGCGCGAGCGCAACAATCTCATCCGTCTTCGCGTAAGCTCCGGGCACATAAATCAGTCCTGTTGACAGCCCGACCGCGCCATCCTTCATCCCCTGCTCGACAATCGCCTCCATCTTACTCAACTCTTCAGGCGTCGGCGCGCGGTCTTCCGTGCCGAGCACTTTCTGTCGCACAGAACCGTGAGCAATCAGCATGGCGAGATTGACGGCGAGCGGCTGCTCTTTAATCCGACCGAGAAACTCTCCGATGTCTGTGGCGGAACTCCCGCAGTTGCCCGTCACGAGCGAGGTCACCCCCATGCGGACAAAGTTTTCGGCTTCGGGCTGGCTGTAGATTGATTCAACATGCGTGTGTACATCTATAAATCCGGGCGCAAGCGTCTGCCCGCGCGCGTCAATCAAAGTTTGCGCTTCGCCCGCGCTGACGCGGCCAATGCGCGCGATACGCCCGTCTTTAATCGCCACGTCTGCGCGAAACCATGGATTGCCCGTGCCGTCAACGACGTGCGCGTTTGTAATCACAAGGTCATACATGGGCGCGGCGGCCTTCGCTTCATGCGTGCTCTTCAAGTGCGCCGTGAAGATTATCGCGGCGAGCACAACCAAAAGAGGAGTTATGCGAAACAAAAGTTTCATCTGTTTTGACGGGCAGGCAAAAAGAGACCGGCGCGCATGACCGCTTGAGCAGTGCTTGTTCGAGAAAGCCTATTTTAGTTAAGACCGCACTAATAATGAAAGATAAAAGATTTTATCAGTACGATAAGCATGATTGATAGCAGAAATCCCTGAATGAGTCTAGGGTCTGAAGTCTGGAGTCAGGAGTCAAAGGCTAAAAGCTTTTTGTCTTTTTGACTCCTGACTCCGGACTCTAGACTCCAGACTCATATCCGATAATACTGTGCTGCATGGCGACAGCAATATTCGGATCATCCACACAGGGCGGCGGAGGCTGGTCGCTTTCGTTTGAGTCGCCGTTGAGGACGTATTCGGCTCAGAGGGTTGATGAAGTCTTGCCGCTTCTTAAAACCGTTGAGGCTGAAGCGCAGGCAGGCGCGTGGGTGGCCCTGATGATCAGTTATGAAGCCGCGCCCGCTTTTGATAAGGCGTTAAAGACGCATGACCCGGCATCATCATTCCCATTAGCATGGGCCGCAATATTTGACAGGCCGCTTACAGGAAACCCGCAAGATTGCGTTGGGACTTATCTGCTAAGCGAATGGAAACCCCAGGTCGCTCGTTCAAGTTACAACGAAGCTGTCAATCGCATTCGTGAGTTAATCGCCGGAGGAGACACCTATCAGGTCAATTACACTTTTCCCTTGACCTCCGTCTTTGAAGGCGATGCGCTGGCCTGCTACAGAGACCTTTGCATGGCGCAGGGCGCGCAGTTCTGCGCTTACTTCGATCTTGGAAGCTACAAAATTTTGTCTCTCTCGCCCGAACTCTTCTTTGAGCGCAACGGAGACTCAATCAGAACAAAACCGATGAAAGGCACAATCAGGCGCGGACGCTGGGCGGCTGAAGATTTTGAGATGCGTGAGACGCTGGCAGACTCTGAAAAGGATCGCGCAGAGAATGTCATGATCGTTGACCTCATCAGGAATGATCTGGGCAAAGTCTCTGTTCCGGGCACTGTCTGCGTCACAAGCCTTTTTGAACTCGAACGCTTTGAAACGCTCTGGCAGATGACTTCAACTGTCGAATCAACCTTGCGACCCAACGTCTCTTTCGCGGAGCTGATGTGCGCGCTCTTCCCCTGCGGCTCAATCACAGGCACGCCAAAGGTGCGCACAACGGAGATCATACGCGAGCTTGAGCCTCTTCCAAGAAACATCTACACGGGCACGCTCGGCTTTTTACGTCCCGGCGGCAACGCTGTTTTCAACGTCGCCATCCGCACGCTGCTGCTCGACTGCGCGACAGGCCACGCCACATTCGGCGTCGGAGGCGGAATCACTTACGACTCTACGCCGGAGCGCGAGTATGAAGAGTGCCTTGTCAAGAGTTCGTTCCTTGCATCTCATCCCACATCATTCAGTTTGCTTGAATCTCTCCTCTTAGACGGCGGCGACTATTTTCTTCTGAACAAACATCTCGCCCGCCTCGCATCATCTGCAAACTATTTCGGCTTTCTCTTTGAAGAAGAAAAAGTTCTTTCAGAGCTTGAGCGCGTTGCCGCGCATCATCCGAGCGGAAAATGGAAGATACGATTGTTGCTCTCCAGGAATGGCGAGGTGGAAACGGAAGCTTTTCGGCTGGACCATGAGAGTGACAGAACATTGCGCGTGGCTCTCTCCTCGCAACCCGTAAACTCTTCCGACAGATTTTTATTCCACAAGACTACTAACCGTTCCCTGTACAACAACGAGCTTAAGGCCCGCACGGATTGCGATGACGTAGTGTTATGGAATGAGCGCGGAGAGCTTACGGAATCAAGCATTGCTAACATCGTGCTCAATCTCGAAGGCCAACTCTGGACCCCTACACATTCTTCAGGACTGCTGGCCGGAACTTTCCGCGAAGAGCTTTTAGACGTAGGCAAAATCCGCGAGCGCGTTATCCGTGTCGAAGAGCTTCGTCAAGCCTCAAACTTTTTCCTCATCAACTCCGTGCGCAAGTGGATGCCTGCTGTTCTAGTGGATTAGAGTTCGCGCTCTTGTCAGAAC
>JBAWGU010000766.1:0-6708 GCA_049593215.1 Pyrinomonadaceae bacterium | reverse complement strand
GTCTGGAGTCAAAAAAATTAAGAGTAATTTGGCCTTTGACTCTGGGACTCCAGACTTTAGACTCCCGACTCTTATTGTTTATAATGAAACTGTTTGGGCGTTTTAGACGTAGAAGATGCAGTCTGGCACTTGGGCTTCTCTGATCGAATGTGCAGCGCAAAGGTTTTTGTGAACGCGGTGTTCGGCGCTTGACCCGACTGAAGTATCCGAATCCCCTTTAATTTGAAGGAATAAATTACAATGGCTCTGAGCCGAAAAAAGAAGATTATTATTGCCGTGGCGGCTGTCGCCGTGCTCGGCCTGATCGTGATTATCAGTGTCTTTGCCAGCCGCAAGGATGAACCCGAAGTAACGACCGTGAAGATTGACGTGCGCCCGGAGTTGAGGCAGACCGTGACGGCATCAGGCGAAGTGCGCCCCGTCCGCTACATCAAGCTGACGAGCGAAGTGCCCGGACGCATACAGGAAATTTACGTCAACCCGGGCGATCAGGTTGTGCAGGGCAAGACGCTCGTGCGTATTGACCCGACGCAGCTTCAATCGAGTCAGGAAGCGCAGGCCGCAGGCGTGCAGGTCGCCATCAGCGATGTGCAGAACGCGCGCTCGCAGGTCATCGCCGCCGAGAACAACGTCGCGCAGGCGCAGCAAGGTCTGACAGTCTCAGAAGCCGCCGTCTCGCAAGCCCGTCAACAGGTCATCTCTTCGCAGACCAACGTTGACCGCGCGCAGGTTGATCTCAACACGGCCAAGCGAGAATTGAGTCGCACAACCGAGTTGGTCGAGACAAACGTCGCTTCGCGCTCCGAATACGATGCGGCGCGTGACCGCTACGATCAAGCTGCCGTCGCTCTGCGTACCGCTCAGGCCAACCTCGAAGCGCAGAAGATTGCCGTACAAGAGGCCATTGCGCGCGCCAATCAACAAAGAGTGGCTGTACGCGATTCGAGAGTCGGCGTGCAACGCGCGCAGGAGAGCGTCAAATCAAGCGAAGCTCGCGCCAATCAACAACAGGCGCTCCTGCGCGGGCAGACCAGCCAGCGCGATAAGTCCGTAGTAATCTCGCCGCTCGCAGGAGTTGTCGCAGACATCCCGACGCGCGTAGGCGAATACGCCGTCTCCCAGCTTTCGTCCACGCCGTTGATGACCATTGCGGACATGTCAACGGTCAACGTCGAAGTCAATGTTGACGAAACGGAGATTGCCAACGTCGAAGAGGGCCAGCAGGTAAAAGTCAAAGTTGACGCCTTCGGCGAAAAAGAGATTCAGGGCGTCGTCACTCAGAAGAACCCGCTCGCCGTCGGCAAGAACGACACCACGGGCGGCGGTCTCTCGACACGCGTCAACGTGCAGGAGGCCAAAGAGTTCAAAGTGGTCATCGAACTCAAAGGCGTGCCTGACGATATACGCAACTCCCTGCGTCCGGGCATGAGCGCGACGGCGACCATCACAACCAAAGTTAAGAACAACGTCGTCGCCGTGCCCCTGCAAGCAATCGTCGAAAAACAGCCGACGCCTTCGGCTTCACCTGCTCCGACGGTTCAGGGCAGCACGCCCGCTCCGCAGTCCTCCGAGAAGCCCAAGACTCAGAAGGGCGTCTATATTTTGCAGAACGGCAAAGTCAAGTTCGTCGAAGTGACCACAGGCATTACGGGTGAGTCTGACATAGAAATCTTGAGCGGCGTGCAGAAAGATATGGAAGTCATTACTGGACCAAGCCGCGTCCTGAAGACGCTCAAAGAGAATCAGGCTGTCAAGAAACAGACACGCGCTCCCGGCGCTAACGCCAATTCCAACGAGGCCAAATAATGAGCGAAGCGACACTCACGCCCGCAGCAGAAGAGAGCGCATACGTGCCCGGCGAAAACCTGATGCGCACAAGCGCGCGCGAGGTGGGCGTGCCCAGCTCGCTCATCTCCATGCGCAACATCTGGAAGACCTACGTCATGGGTTCGGAAGAAGTACACGCTCTGCACGGCGTCTCGTTTGAAGTACAGAAGGGCGAGTACCTTGCCATCATCGGGCCATCGGGTTCGGGCAAGTCAACTCTGATGAACTTAATCGGCTGTCTTGACACGCCGTCTCAAGGCCAATACTGGATCAACGGCAAGGATGTCTCCCAGATGGACGACGACGAGCTGGCGCGCATACGTAACAAAGAGGTTGGATTCGTCTTTCAAACCTTCAACCTTCTCGCGCGCGCCACCTCTCTGCACAATGTCGAGTTGCCGCTCATCTACGCAGGCATCGGATCAAGTGAGCGTCACGAGATGGCGAAGCGTTCGCTCGCGGCTGTCGAACTCGCAGACCGCATGATGCACAGGCCGAACGAGCTTTCGGGCGGACAACGCCAGAGAGTCGCCATCGCACGCGCGCTCGTCAATCATCCGTCCATTCTTCTTGCTGACGAACCAACGGGCGCGCTCGACACACACACCAGCATGGAGATCATGAACCTCTTCGAGAAGCTTCACGCCGAAGGCAACACGATCATCGTCGTCACGCACGAACCGGACATCGCCGCACGCGCTCATCGCGTCATCTCAATCCGCGATGGTCTCATCGAAAAAGACGAGCGCATTCGGTGAGTGCGCATATTAGAGACAAAACAATGCCCGCAGGCTATCATAAGCTTGCGGGCATTCTTGTCTCTGGCTGAGATTTAGAGGAGCAGATGACGGGTTATTGTTCACTGACTAAGAAAACATCCCAGGCCCAACGCCCGACCTGCGCTCCCTTCGCATCCTTCACTTTCGCTCGATAACGGAACTGATTGCCATATTGGTCAACTCGCTTCGATTCCTTGTAATCAAGATCAATGGAATGCACTCCGAGTTCGGGCAGCTTGTGCAGTTCGCTGGCTTCTGAGATGCCGTTATGATTCGTGTCCTGCCATAGACGAAGTGATAAGAAGATTGAATCCTTCTTACTAATCACACCATCTGAGTTGCCTCCATTGATAGCCTTGTCATATTCGGACAATGCCAGAAAGCCATTCTTTTCTTCACCTGCTGGCGGTGCAGGCTGCGGAGTGAAGTTGCCAAAGAGTTCCATCCCGTTGTCTATTATTCCATTACAGTTGCGATCAAGTGAGAGCCACGAGTCATCTGAGGCAGGAGCGGTCCATGAGAGTTGTCGTGGTGTGCCATCACCCTTGAAGTCAAAAGCCACACCGTGAGCAGCATCGGTCATGAAGAACCCGTCGCCGTTGATGTCAATGAGGATAGGTGAGTGAGGCCACTCACAAATAGAATGTATGCTACATCTCAGACCACAATAGCAGTCGTCGTTGGTAATGCACGGGGAGCCTATTTGACCGCCTGACGCACATGGCTGGCACACAGACTGTAGAGTGCAAGCAGGCTCGTCGCAATCCACAAAACCATCGCAGTCTTGATCTATTCCATCGCTGCATTTTGCTTCTGTGTTTTCATCCGCATTAGGATTGATATTAGGATCGCTATCATTGCAGTCAGGGCCTCCGCAACTGCTTGAAGTATATCCGTCGTGGTCGTTGTCTATTGTGCAGCATGGTCCTGTAACACTCTCAGGGCATCCTATTCCATCAGAGCAAGTAGTATTAATTTGTCTATCAATAGAGCAATCACCAAACGGGTCTTCACAACCTGTAGATTCGGTCTTGCGAGCACTGCTTGAACAGTGACAAGAATAAAAACTGTCTTTCCGATAGCCACATGGAGTGCCGGGGCAACACAAATCCGGCAGGGCGACACTTCCGTTATTATCTGTCTCGCGCGCAAAAAATTTTACCGGCAAGAATTTTGCCGGTAAGAAGGGAGATGAGTTTTGCGGTAATGAATCGGGAGAGCGGTTTAAGATTAATCCGATAAGATAGTTACTATTGCCTCGCCGTTCTACCCCTCCAGAAGGATCATTGCAGGATTGCTTTTTGAAATGAGGGACAGCTACACCATCAGTTCTATGAAATCCTGTGCCATCCCCGAAGTTAAGCTGCACAAAAATCAGTTCAAACTTTTTAGGTTCAGCCCTGCTTTCTTTAGATTTCAGTACTTTCCATCCCTGCGCCTTCTGCTCAGGAATTTTAAAAATATAGGTTTCTCCGGGTTTAATTGGCACATCTTCGGGTTGTATTGGTGTGGTGTAGTCAACTAACTCAATTCGTCCATAACGCAGGGGGAAACCTATCTCGTGCCCATCAGAGGCTTTGACTTCCGGCATAATTAGAAAGAAGTCTAAGAAGTAGATCGGCTTATCCGAAATATTCTTCACTTCAACTTCTACATCATCCACCCACTTTTCGCTGTTTAGATTCTTTACCTTGACTTTAATCGGCAGATGCTTTGGTATCCTATCTGCAAGCTCTCTTTCCTGTTGAGGAGACTGAACTGCGCTTGAAACAGACTTGATAAAATATGACGCCAAAAGCGAAACCGATAACACGAGCAACAATATGGTTAGACGTTGAGGATGGGAGGGGTTCCTTAGTATATTCATAACATTGCTCCTTTGAGACTATTTGCTGATGTGAGGCTAACGGCATCTTTGAGGAATTCGTTAGCAGTTAAAGGAACAGCCACAACTTTTCTATACACCCGCCATCGAAAGCTGTCAAACTTTTTGCCAGAATGAGCGTAAACACAAGAGCAAGGATGAGGCAAAAGTGAGCAGCTTTGCTTATTCGGGATTCGAGATCTACGATTCGTTATGCCCTTCTCCATCTCAGCCCTTTCGGAATCCTTCCGCGTCGCCTTCGGCAGCCTGCGCGCGAATAAGTTGCGCACGGCCCTGACGCTGGTCGGCATCGTGGTCGGCGTCTCGGCTGTGATTGCCGTCGTCACGATCATCAAGGGTCTGGACCAAACGGTCGCTTCCACTTTCTCTTCGCAAGGCTCTACGGTTTTCACCATCTCGAAACGCCCGCGCATCATCACCTCGCGCGAAGACTTCATCCGGTTCAACAAGCGCAAGGACGTGACGCAGGAAGATGCCGACGCAATCTTTCGTCTCTGCACGACCTGCTGGCGCACGGGCGTTGCCGTCAACGCGCAGGAGACTATTAAGCACGCCGATCAGAAGATGGAGAACGTGCTGTTGCGCGGCATCGCGCCGCAGGTGATGTTCGAGATTGACGGCAACACCGTCGAAGCCGGACGCATGTGGACTGAGACGGAAGGCTCTTCCGGCGCGGAAGTCTGTGTTGTCGGCGCAGACATTGTTGAGAATCTTTTTGAAGGACAAGCGGCAGACAGAGTGGTGGGACAGGAGATACGCGTCGCGGGCAAGCCTTACCAGATTGTCGGCGTCGCGCAGGCCAAAGGAAAAATCTTCGGCTTCTCGCGCGACAACTTCGTTGACATTCCCTATTCCGCTTATCAGAAAAGTTTCGGCGCGCGTGATTCCATCCTCGTCTTCATACAGGTCGAGAGGCCCGAGTTGATGGAAGAGACGCAGGATCAGGTACGGGCCATCATGCGCAACCGTCGCGGCAAGACTTTCAGCGATGAAGAAGACGGCTTCGCGCTGGAAACGGAAGACGTGTTCCTGAGCCTTTACAGCAACGCGACTTCTAACATCTACTTCGTCACCATCGGCGTCGCCGCCATCTCGCTCATCGTCGGCGGCATCGTGGTGATGAACATCATGCTCGTCTCCGTCACCGAGCGCACGAAAGAGATTGGCATACGCAAGGCCGTCGGCGCGCGCCGTAAAGATATACTCATGCAGTTTTTGGTTGAAGCCGTCACGGTCACAGCCATCGGCGGCGCGATGGGAGTGGTCACAGGGTTCGGCCTCGCTTACCTGCTCTCTTTCCTGATGGGCTTTCCGCTTCTGGTGAGCATAACATCGGCGGTGTTAGGCGTCGGCGTATCGTCTCTTGTCGGCATTGTCAGTGGACTTTGGCCCGCCTGGCGCGCGGCGCGTCTCGATCCGATAGAGGCATTGCGAGCGGAGTGATGAAAGTTAGTTCAAAAGGTAAGAAGGGATTGATTGCGCTCGTCGTCCTGCTTATCTGTCTCTGCGCGATTGAGACTGCAAGAGAAAAATTCAGCTACGACTACTACACCAAATTTTTCGAGCATTCCTACTGGCAGATTCAAAAAGGAATGACGCAGGCGGAAGTGGCGCGCGTCGCGGGCCAACCCGAAGAGGTTACCAGAGAAGGCGCGGAAGAAAACTGGTACTGGCGCGCGAGCAATCATAGAGGACCACTATTAAAACTGCTGCACATCGCTTCGGGAAAGGGCTACGAGCTAAACGTGGCATTCGACAACGAGAATCAAGTGAGAGATGTTTATGCAGGCGCGAAATAAACTGAAGAAACAATACAACCGGGCGAACTGTTTTTACTAAAAACTGAAAACCGAAAACTGTAAACTACTCTGATGACTTTCGACGACGTTAAAGAATCCGCGGCGATGGCGATTGACACGGTGCGCGCCAACAAGCTGCGCTCGTCTCTGACCATTCTCGGCGTGAGCGTCGGCGTCTTCACGGTCATCATCATGGTCGCGTTCATTCAGGGACTCAACCGCGCCTTCGCGCAGCAGATTGAATCGCTCGGCTCGAACACAATCTTCGTCTCGAAATTTAATCCGAGCTTCGGACGCCCGCCCGGCCCCGACGAGCTTCACCGCAAAGACCTGACGATGGACGACGCGGATGCTCTGAGGCGCGAAGCTCCTTCGATTACCGGAGTCTCGCCGATTCACCGCATGATCGCGACGACGG
>JBAWGU010000765.1:0-3395 GCA_049593215.1 Pyrinomonadaceae bacterium | reverse complement strand
TCTCTGCGCTATCTCTGCGCCTCTGCGGTGAGTCACACTTTTCATACATTCAACTTGCGAAGAGCGACGGCGTGCGGCTGCCTACAAGAAGCTCACGCGCGGCCTGATAGACTTCATCCGTTGGCGTTTCCGTAATCACATTGTTGTAGATAAAGCGGTGGCGGCCTTCGACGGGCAGGTAAGTTTTCGGCGCGCGACGATCAAGCAGCACAGTGACGGACGTGCCGACGGCTGCGGCGATGTGCATCGGGCCTGTGTCGTTCGAGACGAAGACGGCGAGACGCGCCAGCGCAGAAGCAAGCTGCGAGATCGTGAGCTTGTCAAAGATTATCGTCGAGCGCGGAAAGCTTGCGCGCATCTCCTGCACCAACGCGCTCTCTTCCGGCCCGGCAAAGACGATGATGCGCACGTCGTCGTTGCGCACAAGGCTGTCTGCGAGTTCCACGAAACGCTCAAGCGGCCAGCGACGGCTCGGATGACCAGCGCCGGGAAAAAGCCCTATCAACGGTGCGCCCGTGTTCGCCTTCTCTTTCTTCAACATCTGCTCGATAGCCGCATCATCTTCCGCGCGCGTGCGAAGACGTGGAACGCGCGCCGCATCCTTGATGCCGAGCGGCCTCAGCACATCCATGTAGCGATCAACCGCATGTTTAGCTCTGTCTTCAACAGGCGGGCGCGTGTAAAAGTTTGCGAGAAAATCCAAAGAGCGCGTCGGCCTTCGCGCATAGAGTCTCTTCGATGCGCCGGACAGAAAGCCGAGCAGGTTAGTCTCAGAAAGACTGTGCAGGTCAATCACAAAATCAAACTTTGCGCGCCGCACCTCCTGCACAATCCGCGCGATGCGCCCGATTGAAAGCAGCTTCGGCCCATCGCGCAAAGCCACACGGTCAACCACCAGAGTCGCATCCGCATAACCCGACAGGTCAACCACAGCCGCGCACGCCTTGCCCACCGCGACAGTGATGCGAGAGCGCGGAAACTTCTCACGAATCGCGCGCAGCGCAGGCAGACTCAGGACCACATCACCAAGCTGGCCGAAGTCTATGACGAGTATGTTGTGCGGATTGAAATTCATCAGGCGACAATCTTCAATGCTTCTCCCTGATTGTGCAGCACAATCAACTGATCGCCGCGCAACGCAAACTCGGCGTAGGTCTGCCCCTCGTCATCACAAAACTCAACCTCATAAGCATCAGGCGCGAGAATCTCAACCACAGTGCCGACTTCGCCACGCTTCAACTTGCGCTCCGGCAAATCTTCCATTAACGCTACTGTGTCAAGCAATTTTATCTTTCTCTTTGCCATTACCTTTTCCTCTTCTTCTTAACATAGCAGGTCGTCAATCGTGGCGCAGTCTCATTATGCAGTATGATCCAGCCGCTACGCACAATCGCTCTTCCGACTTCTGTCTCCATCTCAAATTCTATCGTAAAGCGTTGTCCGTAAATATCAAGTTCGCCTGATTGCGCCTCTGCGGTACGCGCAGTCTCTAATAATTTTTGTCTAAGCATCTGGGCATCTGCTGCCGTGATTCCCAGACTTGTGGCAAAGACTCGCGCTTTATTGCTACCTCTGGGATTGTCTGGATTCAAGCAATAATCGCGCAGCTTTCTAATGTCAACGATTGCGCGCTTTCCATTAGGCAGCAACATGAGGTCAGATTATAGGCAGGCCATACGTATTATCAACTTTAAAGGAAGCCGAACTTACAATTCGCGCAAATCGCGTCCGGTCATCTCATCCGGCTTCTCAAGGCCTAAGATGCCAAGAATCGTCGGTGCGACATCTTCGAGGGCCGCGCCGTCGCGTAGCTTTGTGCCTCGCAAGGCTTCGTCAATGAGGTGGAAGGGGACGAGGTTGGTGGTGTGGGCGGTGTGGGGGTGGCCCGTGCGGTAGTCAACCATCTGTTCGGCGTTGCCGTGATCGGCTGTAATCATGGTGATGCCGCGTGCGGTGCGGACGGCTTTGGTGATCCAGCCGAGGCAGGTGTCAACGTACTGGCAGGCTTCGATGGTCTTGTCGAGTTTGCCTGTGTGTCCAACCATGTCGGGGTTGGCGAAGTTGATGATAAAGATGTCTGTGTCGCCCTCTTCAATCGCTCTTAAAACTTTGTCTGTGACTTTGAAGGCGGACATCGCAGGCTCAAGGTCGTAGGTCGCAATCTTAGGTGAAGGCACGAGCAGGCGACGCTCGCAGGGAAAATCTTTTTCGATGCCGCCGTTGAAGAAGTATGTGACGTGAGCATACTTTTCTGTTTCGGCGAGGCGGTAGTTGCGCACGCAGAGATTGCCGAAGACTTCTGCGAGAACGTTTTTGTGCGCGTGCGGCGGAAAGGCTATCGGGAGCGGAAAGGTTTCGTCGTATTTTGAGAAGGAGACGAAATCAATGTTGGGACGCTGCGGCGTGGGAAATTCGTCGAAGCCTTTGATGGCGAGTGCGCGCGTGATTTGCCGCGCGCGGTCGGGGCGAAAGTTGAAGAAGATAACCGAGTCGCCTTCGGAAATCGTTGCGACAGGCTCGCCCGTCTCGCGTTCAATCACAATCGGCTCGACAAACTCGTCCGTGATGCCGCGCTCGTAAGATTTCTTGATTGCTTCAACAGGGTCTATGGCGCGTTCGCCTTCGCCGTTGACGAGAAGCTTATAGGCGCGCTCGGTTCGTTCCCAACGCTTGTCGCGGTCCATCGCATAGTATCTGCCGATGATGGAGGCGATGCGCCCGCAGTTATATTCGCCGCATTTAATCTGCAAGGCTTCGACGTAGCCGTAAGCGGAAGCGGGCGGCGTGTCGCGCCCGTCAAGAAAGCAGTGAACGTAAACGCGCTGCAATCCACGCTGCTTTGCCATCCGCAGAAGGGCGTAGAGATGTTCCTGCGAAGAGTGGACCTGCCCGTCGGAGATGAGGCCCATCAGGTGAAGCTGTGTGCCGCGCGACTTTGCAGCGTCCATCGCTGCCGCAAGAGCTTCGTTTTGAAAGAACGCACCCGTAGCGATGTCGTAATCAATGCGCGAAACGTCCATGCGTATGACGCGGCCAGAGCCTATGTTCAAATGCCCGACTTCGGAATTGCCCATGACGCCCGGAGGAAGACCTACGCGCGTGCCGGAAGCTTCGAGCAGCGTGTGCGGATATTTTTCAGTAAGCTCATCGTAGAAAGGCTTACTGGCGAGCGCGATAGCATTGCCTTCACGCACAGGCGAATAGCCCCAACCGTCAATGATGATAAGCGCGAGCGGGCCTCTTTTATTGTTGGACAAGATTGTTCTCCCGAACTCTTAAATTACCGGACCGATAGTTATTAACGACAAACGTGCAGGGACGTATAGATCAGTACCGCCTGCGGTAGCGGGCGGGTCGGAACAGCAAGGATGAAGTAGGAAGGCGGAAGGATGAAG
>JBAWGU010000764.1:0-33971 GCA_049593215.1 Pyrinomonadaceae bacterium | reverse complement strand
TTCCTCTGGTCGGACTGTAATATCTAGAGCGCGAATTGCCGACCGCTTTGTTTCTCTATCAAGATTAGGCTCAGTATGCTATTGGGCGGAACTTCGTTAACTCACTATTCAGTTACTAACCCGGCGCATTTGGCGAATCCGCGTAACGCATCGAGGTCTGTGGTCTTGAGTGTGGTTTCCGTCGGGCCCATTTGCATCTCTACTTCCCTCCCATTGATTATTTGCAGGAACTTTTCGTTTGATAGCGTGAGCTGCATCTTCTCCTGGACTTGAGACATCACGGGCACCCCGCCCATCGCGTAAGCCGTGCCCGCCGGCACTTTCTTACCGTCGACAATGAAGTTCACATCTGCCTGATCGTGATACCGCCATCGTTCGGCGACCGATAGGAACAATAGTTCGACTTCCCCGTTGTTCTTCCCTTCATCGTTTTTAATGATGCCGGCGCTCAGGGATAGCTCTTCACGGGGACTGCTCGTACGGTAGATAACGCGCGGCGCGGAAGTGATAGTTGTCTTCCCCTTGAAACGATCATACTTCGTTTCGCACTCACTGCTTCTTGTAGCTTCTGATGTTGCCGATTTCCGCTGCTGGGTTCCGAATTGAGCATAGGCAAGCAGAGGTAAGCTATTAAGCAACAATAGTCCTGTCATGATTTGTACATAAAGTTTGGATTTATTTTTCGCCATAGGGGAACCTCATCCTACTGTAATCTGCTACCGATTAAATTAAACTCGATGACGGCCTGAATCGTGTTTCTCAAGTTCTCTGAGCAACCTGTGGAGTTTCGGTCTTGAGACGCCGAGCGCATTGGCGGCACGCGAGCGGTTGCCATGGTGTGCGGCCAAAGTGTCTTTTACTACGTCACTCCTGAATCGTCTGACACGCTCTTCCAGCCCCTCACCCTCCGTACTTACAGGAACATGGGTGCGAGTATCGCGCCCGGATTGCTCTCCCGGCAGCCCGCCTTCCGCGTGAAATTCCTTATCATATCTTGGAGGCAGCTGGGGCGTAAGGTCAACCGCAAAAATGGTCGCGTCAGGGGCTTGCATGACGGCTCGGCGCATGACGTTCTCCAGTTCACGAATGTTCCCATACCACGGATATTCATTGGAGAACTTTACCAGCAGCTTCACCGCATCGTGCGAGAGTCGCACCCGATCGGCGGAATGAATTTTAGCGAAGTGCGCCGCCAAAAGGGGCACGTCCTCCTGCCGTTCGCGCAGGGGCGGCAGATGAATATGATGAAGATTCAGGCGGTGGTACAGGTCTGCCCGAAAACGGCCAGTTTTAATCTCAATCTCAACGTCCCGGTTTGAAGCGGCAACCACCTGCACATCGGTTTTGATCAAGTACTTCGCGCCCAGGCGCTTTATCTGCCCGTCCTGCAAAACGCGAAGTAACTTAGGCTGTAATGAAAGAGGGGCTTCAGTGATCTCGTCGAGAAATATTGTGCCGCCCGAGGCAAGCTCCCACAAGCCGGGCTGCTCATCCCTGGACGCTCCCGTGAAGGCTCCGGGATTGCTACCGAACAGTTCTGCATCGGCTAATTCGGCGGGCACATTACTGCAATTGATGGGCACAAAAGACCCGTTTCGGTAGCGGCTGTGATTATGTATCAACCGAGCGACGAGTTCTTTGCCCGTACCAGTCTCACCCGTAATCAGGTAAGTGGGTGCTCGCCCGCCCGCACTTGGCACGATGTCTGTGTGGTCGCCCCGAAGACTATTTGCCAGTTCCCTAAGAACATTGAGCATCGAGTCGGAAGCACCGACAAATGCATGAGGGACAGCGAAATTGTCTTCATCATCCCATACCGCTGTGTATTGTGCGTTTGCCGATTCTCTGCGAACGGCTTCCAACCTTTCCAGCACCGCCTGCGAATGGGCGCGAACCTCAACTTCGGCGCAGGGTTTGCGCATGTAATCCGATGCGCCATTTAGTAGAAACTCGAGGGCAGTAATTGGTCTTCCCTGCTCAGCCGTGATAATTACACGCGCCGTCGCGCTACATCCTCTTTTCAATTCACCCAGCAAGGTTAAGCCTTGATCTTCACCCACTAAGCGCACTGAGAGATCGGCATCACAGAAAACAAGCTCCCACGGACGCTTCGAGATGAGTAGCGCAGCTTCTCCTGCCGAAGCAGCCTCCGCAACCTGCCAGTTGTCTTTTATTAGCCATTGGCGGACTGACTCACGCGCTTCCGCATCGGCATCGATTATGAGGGCATACCACTGCATCTGACCCTTCCCGCTTGCTCGAAAAACACTTCCAGCTGATGTGGCGAAGGATACCGAAATTTCCGCGTCTCTCGTATGTCTTTTTTTGACTGTGTCGAGTTTAGACAAAGCGGCGATAGATGGTGGGATCATGCGCCGACGAATCAGGCTGCGAGGGAGCTAGCACAGTCCTCGCGTATGACGCGGTAGCAGTCGCACGCCGCCGATTCGAGTCCGGCCTCGTCCAGAATCTTGATCTTGCCGCGCCGGTAGCTGATCAGCCCCTCGTCGTGCAACACCCCGGCGGCGGCCGTCACCCCGGAGCGCGCCACGCCCAGCATATAGGATAGAAATGAGTGCGTGAGGTCGAAGGTCGGGGTGTGGGTTCGGTCGCGCGTCATCAGCAGCCAGCGCGCCAGCCGTTGCTCGTTCGTGTGATAGCGGTTGCAGGCGACTCCCTGCCCCATCTGCGTCACCAGCGAGTGTGTGAAGCACAGAATCAGCTCTTGGAGTTCGCCGCCTCGCTTGAACTCACGCCGGAGCGCATCGGCAGATATCTTCAGCGCGGAGGCTGGAATCTGCACTATCGCACGTAGCGGCGCGCGCCTGTTCCGGAGTACGCCCGGTATCCCGACTAAACCTTCGTCTCCGACCATCCCGACCTCGATCACCTGACTCTTCGTCGTCGCCGAGAGCAGGGAGACCATGCCGGTTTGCAGAAAATAGGCGTGGCGCACGATGTCGCCCGCGTCATAGATGAGGTGGCCCTTCGGCAGACTGACTGGCTCCAGATGAGGATTTAACCGCTCGAACTCGTTGCGAGGTAGGGCGGCAAGCAGCCGATTCTTAATCGAAGATTTTTGTGAAGTTGATGGCATGTGCCCCCTTATTCTGAATTCAATTCCATGTAAATAACGGACCGCAAAATTTAGGTATTACTTTCGTTATTGATTAACGTTTAGGTTTCCTCCGCGAACCCGGTGTGCTTAACACCGAATGATGTACAGGCACGCCCCGGAGTTTTTTAGGGAGATTCAAATCATCGTTGATCAGGACATCTACACACACTCCTGCGGCCTGCGCGTACTCTAAAAGGATCGGTAGCGGAGGCTCGCGGTTTCCAAGTTCGTAGCCGGAGATGCTGCTGCGGAAAGAGTCTTCGGCGAGGCCCAGGTGCCTGAGCATCCCGTTTTGAGATAGGCCGAGAGAAGTGCGGATTGTGCGGAGTTTTTCCGCGAGGCGTGCCGGCTTGGGGCGGCGAACTGTTCCCATCAGGATTTCCCTCCTGATGGGTTTGCTCTTCTTTTGCTTTGTCTACTACTAGAACGATTTCGTTCTAGGTTAACATCGTGTGATGATTTCGCCCGGAGTCTTGTTCTTTTTGACTCCTTGGCGGCGCTCATCACTCTTGATGTCGAGCCGCTTCACGCATAGGCTATCAAAGCAGATGGTCACTATCATCTACCCTTCATTAAAGATAGTGCAAGCAGTATCAATGACTTCTGATCTAATTTAGGGCCTAACCGAGATACATGTAATTTTAGGACATAGGATTATAAGCCACTGAATACAAAACGAGCCGAGTCTTGAAATGTGGCTCCGAAGGGTGGAGTGAGGTGCGGAGTTATCAGCTTGCGCGCAACGCCTGCAAAGGATCAATGGTGCGGCCCGTGTCCTGCAAATCTTCCATCCGCCAGCGCGTGACAACACCCCGGCTCAAGGTTCTGCCGCTCACTTGCGTGCGATAGTCAGGCAGTGCGTGACGCCGCCACGCTTCCAAGTTGTAAAGCAGATAGCCCGCCCCGTCGCCCGACCTGCAAATGACGAACTCTCTCTCATCGGGCAGCTTGTAGATGCCGCGCTCGCGCAGTTCGATTGCCTGCATAGTTCCTCTCGTCACGACACCTCGCACGGTCTTTGCGAGTCGGGAATCGAAGCGCAGAAAGTAAAGGGTGAGGCCCGCCCTTAGCAGAACCCCACCCTTGTTCCCCTTGATCGCCCCCCGGTCAATCCACTCGTTCTCTCGGGATTGCCAACGCTACCCCGACAGCCGAAGCTTCTCCGAGCCTATTTTGTTGAATTAACGGAAGAGATGATATAGCAGAGCGAGCGGGTGGCCGTCTGCACGGTTTCGCGCTTAGTGGCGAGCCTGTGATAAGAGATTTTAAGGTTTCAATAAGCGATCTGACTCCGTCTTGACGATTTGGTAGCATTCGCAACTGAACTCTTCCAATCCTGCCCTGTCCAAGAGCGTTATGTGACCGCGCGAGTAGCGGATGAAGCCGTCGCCTTGCAAAGTGATCGCTGCCGAGGTGACGCCGGCGCGGCGGCAGCCGAGCATCATGGCAATGAACTCCTGCGTTAGCGCCAACTTATCCGACGCCGCGCGGTCGTGCGTCATCAGCAGCCAGCGGGCCAGCCTCTCTTCAACCGTATGGATGCGGTTGCAGGCTGCCGACTGGCCGGTTTGAATAGTATAGGCCTGCATATAGCGCAGCACACGGTCTTGAAACGCGCCACTGCGATTGAACTCCGCTCGCATCACTTCCGCCGACATCCTCAGCGCGCCGTCTGCAATCTGTACCATGCTTTCGGTCGGAGTAGTGCCGTCAACTCCAAGCAAGGCAGCAACACCCGACATGCCTTCCCGTCCGATGACGCCCACTTCGACGCTCGCCCCGTCAGTCGAATTAGCGACAACGGAGATCATAGCGTTTTCGGGAAAATAAACGTGCGTGACGGGTGTGTGAGGCGGGTAGATAGTTTGATTAAGAGTTAAGTTAACTGGTTCTAAATGGGGAGCAAGACGCTCGTAGTCTTCAGGGGGAAGCGCCGAGAGAATCCAGTTGGCGGTCGGTGGGCGGGCTTCTTGGTTGACGGACATCAGAAAATCTCCTTGTTAGTGGTCGCGTGTTTAAACACAGCAGACGGCACAAGGAGAAGGTCGTTATACTCTTCCCGATGTCGAGTGTTGGATTGTCAAAAGAACAGAATTAAAAACTACTTTCTTGCGTCATAGGGAATAATCTATACAGTACTCAGACTAACACTCAAGCTGCCAGAAGACTACTCAACAGGTAATCCAAGTGCTCGAAGTCAATGGGCTTGGAAATGTATTCGTTGCACCCGGCGGCTATGGCGTGATCTCGGTGGCTATCTTTCGGGTTGGCGGAAACGGCGATGATTGGCACATCGCATATCTCGTCAAGTTCGCGTAAGCGGCGCGTCGCGGCCAGGCCGTCGAGCACCGGCATGTGCAAATCCATCAGGATCAAGTCGGGGCATTCCCGTTTGGCAAGCTCGATTGCAGCCCAACCGTTCTCCGCTTCCAGGACGCTGTAGCCTCGCATCTCCAGCACCGTTCTCAGCAGATCGCGGATATCTTCGCAGTCATCCACGACAATGATCGTTATAGTAATGCCATTATCAGGCATTGCTCTCCCCTTAATCTCACCGATGGAGGGAAGCATTAAGGCTGGCATCCAACCAGGGGAATTGCTTGGATAAGAGACGTGGCTGACCTTGCTTGCTTCCATTCCCTGTGAATACAGCAGACGGCACAAGAAGGAGGTTACTGGCCTGGTTCCGATGTCGAGAGATGAATTCTCTGAATTTAGCTACTGCGAGGGAGTATATCACAGTTTAGCGGCACTAAGCACGGTTTCGTACATAACATCACTAAGCGCGGTTTCGTGCAGACCAGATGTGGGGATTCGGTTAATAAGTTCCGGAAGTGGAAGAGAATGAATACATCACATATCCGGAAGATGGTGCTCAGATCCATGACCTCTTAGCGCGACTTGTGCCTCCTGCACCAGCATCTTTGTGACGATCTCTCCAAGAGATACTTTCAGCATTCCCTAATAATCACATTGCCCTTAATTGTTTGGTGAGTCAACTATATTATTGCCCTAATTTCGTGTTCTAGCGCTACACCCTGTTTTTACATATCTCTGTTGTACCGATTTTCGACACCTGCCCATTTAGTGAGGTGATCATCTGCCCAAGAATTCACTGATCATTTGTCTTAAGTGATTTGGTTGACCTCATGCGCCCGGCGATCTTGCTGCTGTGCTTGTCACTCTTGACAGTGATCCGCTGCACGTAGACGCGAGTGGTCGCCGCATTTTCGTGATCAAGCGCTTCCTGCGTGTCAGCGTAGCTGCCAGTCTCTTCGGCTATGATCCGCGCATACGTGTGGCGGGTCTGGTGGATGTGAATCTTTTCGATGCCGACCTCGTGAGCGTAAACCTTCAGGTTCTCGGCGAAGGAGCGAGAGGAGAGCTGTGCGCCCGGCTTCCCCGCCCTGTCGTGGCGCGTCCACAGCGGGCGGTCACTCCCCAAGACGTTCTCTCTCCCTGCTGCCGCCAAATAATCGAGCAGCGCTTCATAGACCGAAGGGTCAACCAATTCCCTACCTGTGAACTTCCCACCCTTGCGACGATATCTGATAGTCAGCTTACCATCCTTGTGTTCAAGGTCCCGACCTCTGAGGCTGACTACTTCGTTGCGCCTAAGTCCCGTGAGAAAGAAGAAGAGCAGAAGGGCGTAATCTCTCTTGGCGACGACCGAACCGCCGTCGGCTAAAAACCTGGCCGCTCCTATAAGTCGATTCATCTCGTCATCCGTGAGAGCTTTGACCGACTCAGACTGGTAAGGCTGCGGATAGCGTGGCCTGGCTTGCGCCGCCGGATTCGAGCGGATGAATCCACCGAGTTGTGGGTCAGCCATGAGCCATTTATAGAAAGATGAGATCCGGGAGATACGCGCGTAGACGGTCGCAGGCTTTTGCCCTTGGGATTCCAGCCGCCAGCGCCACCTCTGCACATCTTCGGGCATGATCTCGCCAGGATGTTTTTCGATAAAGACAAAAAATCTAGTGACCGCTTGAATCTTGTCCTGGAGCTTGGAGTGGCGCTCAAAGGTCTCGGAGCGAGTTGAGCTTTCAGCCCAGAAGCTGATGGCGGTACGGATAGCAGCCTCAGAATTTGTCTGCACAAGAGCCTGAGAGTCGTTTTCACTCATTTGCGGAGTCTATCATGACTCCGCTCTATGGTTCCAGTTCTGTCATGGTAGTGGAACCATGATATAGAAAAGCTGTATATTTGCTGATTCTATGTGTAATATATTCAAACTGTGAAACATCCCATCTCAGAATAGGGATTTTGAGCTATGCGCATCACTCGTCGCCGCGTTCGTCGCCCTGATCCCCTCGCCTCGCCTTCAGCAGTGGGTGTGATACTGGAGCGACTGCGCGAATTCAGCCCGCGAGTTATCCCTAAGAATGAGAAGCTTTTGATAGGTCTGCTGCGCGCCGTGCGACACGTTGAGCGTTATTCGGCGACCGACACACGGCGGGGTCGACACTCACGATGGGATCGCGCCGACCTCTTAAATGTAGCCGCCGGGCTTCGCCAGATTCTGGAGCGTGAAACAGGGGGGCGCGTCTCTCTGGCAAGCTTTATTGATCACTACCTGCGTGTGCTTGAGTTCCCTGCTGACGTGATTGCTGCCCTTGAAAAAGGCATGATCAATCTTTTTGAGGCCGAACAACTCGCCCGCCTGACGCCGAAGCGCCTAGACATGAGTGCAGCCGAAGCGCGATTGCGCCGAACTGAACTGCTCCAATCCCACTTGGCAATTCACGGCTCGGGCGCACGCCTCCGGGCGCGGGTTCGAGAACTGCTTGGAGAATTACCCGAAGTGCCTGAGCCTACCCTCCAAGGGATAATCACCGCGCCGGGTTTAGAAGACTTGGAGAATTTGGAGGAACTGTCGGACCCGACGATTCTCTTTTATGATGAGATCACGCGGCTTATTTTGGCGCTACGCGAAATTCGACCTGAGGATCTGACGGATGAGTTGTCAGAACAGTTCTTTCAAGCTAACGATGAACTATGGAATGTTATCGCCCGCATCCAGCGACGCAAGCAGCCGAAACAGAGCCAGAAATTGAAGACATAAACAAGTAAGTTAGTAATCAAGTAATATAACTGACTATATTACCCCATTTTAGTCCTCTTTAATAGGCTGCTGATTCTTATCCATCCAGCATTCGCGCCGATCCCTTTTTTAGCGGTCACTGAATCGACAACATTTTACGGACTCATTACGCTATTCGGTAGGCGGCGGTCAGAGGAGTTCACACTCACCAGAACGCCAAACCATTTCAGAACAAATACGACTACCCGCCTACCACCTCTGGCTTGCTTGTACTTTGAGCCAGGACATGAGCCAGCAATACGAGCATCGATTTGTGCGTGCGGTCTAAGTTCATTGCCCCACCACGAATCTGCTGATGGGTAGCAACTGAGCTAAAAGCCTTTTGGACGTCTATCCCTAATATTAGGCTCAGATGTCTTTCGATTTCGGCCACTAACTCAGCTTTGGATTTGGATAACTGCCCACCAAGAGTATCCAGCAAAGCTTTTATTTCCGAATCCGTTAAGGAGCTGTCATCTTCTTTTATCATCGCAATCAAAGATTATCACTACTCTGGATGAATCGTACAGAGTAATAAACACGCGGTTTTCTTAATAAATTCAAGTAATAAAGTCATATAACTTACTAACTTACAAACAAGTATGTAAGTAATAAAACTGCTAAGGTGTAAACCGTGGTTATTATTCGACGGGTATAGGTATATTTTTATTGCTTATTAGAAAATACTATGCTATTTAGAAGTCCCAAGGAGGGCTTATATGGTGAAAGCAAGTGCTGCCTTGGGGGGAATGTTACAACAATTCGGTCTATTGGATGCCCCTTTCTCTATTTCACCTGATCCAAGATTCCTATACCTCTCACCACAACACCACCTAGCGCTCTCGAAGATCAGGTACGTGATCGACAATCGTCAAGGATTAGCAGTTTTATACGGAGATGTAGGCCACGGGAAATCTACGCTCATTCGTCGCATCTACGACATTTATAAGGCCGACGAGGACTTTGAGACGATCTTGATCACCAACCCCGATCTCCCTTCGGAGATGCAGCTCCTCAAACGGATTACTGATTCCTTCGGTCTGGATCGTAAGCGCTCCAAGCTTGATCAGATGGAAGAACTGGAATCCTACCTGGTTTCACAATACGCCGCAGGCAAAAACGTGCTGCTGCTCATCGACGAAGCCCAAATGATGGTCGGCAGCATGTTCGAGCTGGTGCGTCAAATCACTAACTTCGAGTCTCACTCGGCCAAACTGGTTCAAATCATCCTGAGCGGTCAGAACAATCTGCGCAACAAACTAAAACTCAAGAGACCGCTGTTGTCCCGGGCCGCGGCTGTCGCCACCATCGACCCTTTTACAGTCGAAGAAACCCAAGACATGATCGAATTCCGCTTGGCGGTGGCAGGTCGAAAAAAAACCCTCTTCGAGGAGGATGCGATTGACGAAATCTTTACTCTGACGAAGGGTATCCCCCGCGAGATCGTCAAGACCTGCATGGACACCATGACCATCGCGTCGCTCAACAACTTAACGAGCATTCCAAAGGAGGCCGTCCAGCGTGCCAGAACAGAATAAGAAACTGGCCGGTTTCGAGGCCCTTTATAAAGTTGACCAGGATCGGCGGCAGCAGCGTGAGGAGAGAGAACCGGCTGCTGCCGCTACAACAACGGCAACTCAAGAGCAGGCTCCCAAACCGGAGCGAACCAGAAATAAAACAAGTAAGTCAGAAAGTAATATAGTAAGTAATATTACTCTTCGATCAGCGGCGGATGTTTTCGAGCCGACGACGTTTAAAGCGGACCGCCGGAAGGTCAAAGCTCTTAAACGACTGGCACTCGATCTCGAACCGGCGAGGAAGCTTCAAGATATTTTCGACGAAGCGCTCGCCGATATCCTGACTAAGTATGGACGTACCGTTGAGTGAGTGTTGATCCAAACATCGTAGTTGAGAATGAGCTGCTACGAAGAGGGTTCACCAGCATTCCGAACTACATCTTCGGGCTGCCCATCAGCTCCAACGCCAAGTTGATTTACATGGCGCTCTTGAGCTATGCCTGGACTAACCAGTCCTGTTACCCGGGGCTCGCCAAACTCTGCAACGATGTTTCCCTCTCGGATAAGCCGGTCACCAAAGCGATTGAGGAACTGTCAAATGCCTCATTGCTGGAGGTCAAACGGAGAGGGCAGGGAAAGACCAATCTCTACATCCTCAAGGATTTCACCGTCTCTCAAAGCAGGCCAAATGGCTCCGAATCAAGAATCGGAGAATCTCCGAATCAAGAATCGGAGAATCTCCGAATCAAGAATCGGACTCCCTCCGAATCTAAAAACGGAGGATCTCCGGCTCTAAAATCGGAGAAACTCCGAATCCCTAATAAAAGGTTTGAAAAAGACACAGAAGAAGAAATACCAGAAGAAACACACTCACACAAAAATGAGCGCCTCAACGGCGGTGTGGGTGTGGGTTCAAAATTTACGCTGGAAGAATGCAGGAGATACGCCGCCCATCTTCACGCCACAGGGCAGGGAATTACGAATCCAGGAGGCTACGCGACCACAATCTACCGCTCTGGTGAGGTTGACCCACTGATTGAGAGCTTCCTCCAACCGCCCGCAACAGCACCAGCACTTACCGATTTGAGCGCGTGCCCAGACTGTCACGGCACAGGATACTGGTATCCGAAGGGAACGAGCATGGGCGTCGCCAAGTGCAAACACGAACGTTTCGCGGGCGACTCAACGCCCGAATTGAAAAGTATCGATAACGTTCGACTTAGACCGAATGAAGTGGTTGAGTAATCAGCGATGGTGGCTGCTCTTTTGAAAGGCGGCTATACATAGAAGCAGGCGACCTTGCAACTTGTAGCGGATTTTACCCTGAAGATTAGAACATGATCTTAACGGCGGTTGTTACGAGGCAAAACGGCAACGAGACATGAAATAAAGTTGGTGTAAGGTGAGGTAGGGTGACAAGCTAAATATGCGAATCAGTAGTTGAAAAGACAGACAAACAAGAGAGTTGGTAAGATTTTCTTGCGATGGAAAACCTACTGATTCAAATCTACCTGTTTGTCTGCCACGTCTACGATACTTCGTCACAGACTTGTTATCAACGCTTGAGCAATAACCGAGAACCAGAATTCACTGACCAAGAACTCGTCACCATCTGGTTCTTTGCTCACTTCGAGGGTTGCTTCGAGAAAAAGAGGATGCATCAATTAATTGAAAAGTATTGGCGCGAGTGGTTTCCACGCTTACCGAGCTATCAAACCTTCGTCCTGCGGCTGAACCGCTTAGAGCCGACTTTTCAGACTTTCGGAATGGCCCTCTCTGGCGCGTTGGACGCTACGCGCACGCCGGAAATTGACCATCTGGTTGACAGCTTACCCGTGATGCTCGCCCAGCATGGCCACTCTTATAGAGCGCGGGTCGGGCGCGAAGTGGCTGATATTGGATATTGTGCCGCCAAGAAGACGCGCTTTCACGGTGTGCGCCTGCACTGCATTGCACAAAGACGGGCAGGAAGCTTGCCGCTGCCCGCACAAGTGTGGCTGTGCGGAGCCTCACATCACGATTCGAAAGCCTTCATTGAGCAGCAGCCAAAATTAACTGCCACCGAATTGTTCGGCGATTTAGCTTACCCGACTCCAGAAATCATCAACCATTTGAAAGAACAACAGACGCGGCTCATTGCTCCGCAGAAAAAGCCGAAAGGGAAAGAGCTATCTGAAGCTGAGAGATACTACAATCGACTGGTGCGTTCCATCCGGCAACCCATTGAAAGCCTGTTCAACTGGATGCAGGAGAAAACACAGATTCAAAGAGCAAGCAAAGTGCGCTCAACTGACGCGCTAATGATCCACTGTTGGGGAAAGCTGGCAGTCGCTTTCTTTCTCCTCGTTTTCAACTACTGATTCGCATAAATGTATTCACTGACAATCGTTTAAATAATTCATTGAGTTACGTGCGTTATTAAAACGCGATTATTACCAAATCCTCATCCTCCACCTTCGTGACATCCCAATTCTGACTAAAAGTAAGAACGCTCATCTTAACTTTAATCGGGATTGCCGAACATCATTTTCAAGCGGTCTGAACAATCGCCTTCGCTTATCCCACTTAACCTCTGTAGGCAGCAAACTGCGGCTCAAAAAAGCGAGCGCAGGACTTACGGAGGAGGAAAGTGATGAACCGGCGAAGGCAAAAAACAGTTACGTTCAAGGGGTTGCTGGAACAAACGGCTCCGGCTAACGCAAGGCGGCTCATGCACCGTGCACGCACGGCTAATCGCCTCGCAAAAACCGTCAGAGGTAAAGCCCGCACAGTGGCTTATCGCGTCAAGACGGATGCTTTGGTGACTCTGAAGAATCGTTTTCCCGACCATGTGGAATTGAGGAGAGATACTCGGCAGCCACAGATGATCGTTGTTACTGTCGCCGCCGCCCGCTTCGGTTTACATGCCCCGGCGCAAAACTTTATCGCGGGGGAGGGAATCCGATGAATTACACAGCACGACGCACTGTGACAATTGACATCGAAACGCTGCCCTCATTGCATCCTGTGGAATCTGATGGGAGGGGGCGTAGGGGCGGGAAGGATATGGACGACCACGCACGAACCGCCCTCTCCGGCGACTTCGGACGCATCCTTTGCATTGGCTTCGCGGACGAAGATGGCTTGGGTGGAATATCCCGCGGCTGTTTAGGCTGGGATGATAAACGCAAAAGGTTCAATGGCGATGAGCGTCAGATTCTCAACGGCTTTTGGCAGATGATGCGTAGGTTTAGGCCGAATGTTGACCGCGTCATCGGGCACAACTTGTTCGACTTCGACCTGAAGTTCATTTACAAGCGCTCCGTCGTCCACGGCGTCAAGCCGTCTGTAGAATTATCGTTCGCGCGTTATCGCAACCAGCCGCTCTTCGACACGATGTGTGAGTGGGAGCGGTGGGGCTATGGCTCAAAGATAAGTCTTGACCGTCTCGCCCATGTTCTCAATCTGCCGTCTTCGAAAAGCGATGGTGTGGACGGCTCACAGGTCTGCGAGTTATATACTGCCGGCGAGCATGAGAAGATTTACGACTACTGTCTGCGCGATGTCGAACTGACGCGCCTTATCTACCGGCGAATGACATTCGTTGAAGATGTTGCTTGCGGGACAGACTGCACCGACGCGGAGGTTCACCTAACGACAAGGGAGTTAGAGAGCCGAGAAGCTGTTGCTACTGTATTCTGAGCAGCAGCTAGAATCCATCAATGAGCGTGTGGCTAGACATTCTTAACCATGCGGCGAGCGGCAAGAGGGAAGAGGCGCACCGGCTGCTTAACTTCGATCTGCCGCTCGCCCTACGCTACCCGGAAGCGACGGCACGGGGTAACTGGCAGTATCAGGGCCCAGTGGCGAAAGCTGTCCGGCTGTTCGTAGCGACACAGTCGGATGCGGAACGCGGCATGGTTGCGTCGCGCACGGAAGACCTGGTGGACTACATCACGGACCTGATAGTGGCTAAGGCGCGGAGAACACTCACGCTCGTCGAGTTCTGCTGCGCCGCACCGGACTCATCGCTAGCGGAGATTGCCGAGGGCTTCACCGGGTGGGATGGATTAAAACTCGGCACCGACGACAGAAGAGCGTGGGTCGCAGAAAATTTGCGGTCAATGCATGAGCTTAGCATCCCTCTTCCGACGAGCAGGGCAATCGCTGAAGCAAAAGAGCAAATCGCTGAAGCAAAGTACGGCTTCGACGAAAGAGCGCTCGTCAAAGGGTGGAAGGTGGCTCTCAGTTGGAAAGACTTCAAAGAGCAGCAGGAGATTGACAGCAGTTACCTGTGCATCACCGACCCGGATAGCGAAGAAGAGTCCTCCGCGAATGAAAGCTTCGACTACGGTTCCATCTCCGTCGCCCGTGTAGTGCTTAACCTGGAAGGACCACCGGCAGGTGAGACGCTGGTGGACTTGAACCGGATGGGCGCGTCGCTCAGCGGCGATCTCCGCGACGTGCTCGAACATCTGCACGCGGATAAACCAACAGACGGGTACCATCCCATCGCCTGGCACAACGTGTGGTGGAACATCATCTCGAAATATGAGGGACTCCCTTTAAATTTGGAAACGCGCGACCCGCTCTGCGACGTTGACCACGTGCTTGCCGCGCACATCACGGAGAATTATACGGATGTTGTTAAGCCGAACCGCCTAAATATTCTGCGTCGTCGCACACGTCTTAACGATTCGTGCGTCGAGATCATCGAGTTAGTGTTGCTCAACTGGAGTGGCAGCAGCAAGGCATCGCGCGAGATGAGCATGTTTTAATAGGCCGATTGTTTTCATGAGTAATCAAAGACGCATCAACATCCCGCGAGATTTTGTTTACGGGGCGGCACAGCTAGCCAGGCAGTGCTCCTCTGAACAAACGCGCGAGCGTGCTCTCGTCTCACAGTCGGTCGCTCTTGCGATCAGGAGTCACTTGGAGGAATCGGCGGCACTTAACACCGATGACGGGCGCTCTGCCGGGCTGAAATTTTTGGAGCTGCTCGATGTCTGCGATTTCAAAGTTAACGACTGGCAACTGGAAGTCCGGGTCATAACAAACGTCAAAGAGCCTGCCCTTTTCGTCCCGACGATGCCGCTCATGGTTGGCGTGCTTTCCGACTTCTATCTATGCGCGCAAGTTGACACCAACCTGACGAGCGCGGAGGTCATTGGCTACGCTCCGCGCGGCGCGTTAGCGCAGGCGGACTTGAGCGCCAACGGATTGTTGGCCGTTCTACCCACAGACGAACTAGATCCGTTCGAGACTTTGCCGGAAGCGCTCAGGCGGCAGCGCGAGATTGATCCAAAAGAAATTCATCTCTTCGATGAGTGGCAGACACGCGCGGATCGTATTGTGCGAGGCCTCAGCCACCTTCTAACTGCGGAGGAGGCTTTTGATACTGAGCAGGCGGAGCAACTTGCCGCGCGCCTCTACGACGACGTGCTGCGAGTCTACGGCAAGAAGATCGCCCCGACAGGTCTTGAGCCGCTCTTCCAGAAGCTTTCCGAGCGGTTCGGCATGGAGGAGCCTGTGCCGTCACACCCGCGTAGCCTGGTTGCATTCGCGAATGCAGTTCGTGACCGGCGCGCGTCTAGCTCCGTTGAGACGCAGCAACGGTTTTTCCGTGACGACCTCGGCGTGCGTGGGCGGATCGGTCTGTACCGGCACCTGCTCGAAGACGAGGATGCACTCGGTGAACATCGCCGCGCGAAGCAAGTGTTGGATACGGCCACTGCCGGAAAAGTAAACACGAGCAAGCGCCGACAGGCGCAGGTCCGCAAGGTTAAAGAACATCGAGGGACGGCGTCCGCGAAGACGCCACCGCCTCCGCCGGCGATGACACAACAAGAGCGAGATGAAATCAACGAGTGGCATAAAGAATTTGACATCACCCGAGCGCGCAACGGGAAACCAGTAAATCAGAATCAGATTAAAGGAATAGGAATGCTTGTAGATCAGTTGAAGCCGAACGCGGTGGTGCGCGGATCAATCTTCCCGGAGCCGGTGCAGGTCATCATGGTTGTGCCGATGGGGGAATCAATCAAATTAATCGGCAAAGGCTTGAAGACGGGGCTCGTGCATGAGCCCGTGCTGAACGCGCAGCAGGTGGCGATGCTTGAGTCCACGCCGGAGAACGAGCCGTTTGACGGCGACCCTTTCCGCTTCCGGCTCGGCATTGAGGCCCTGCGGCTCGGCCTAGCATATGAGTACGACCCGTACTTCGCCCTTTCCATCGCGCGCGTGGACCCGCTCCCACACCAGCTCGAAGCCGTCTATGAATACTTCCTGAAAACCCCGCGCATCCGCTTCCTGCTCGCGGATGATCCGGGGGCGGGTAAGACGATCATGGCGGGATTGCTTCTGAAAGAATTGAAAATGCGCGGTCTGGTGAAGCGCACACTCATCATTACGCCAGCGAGCCTCTCATTCCAGTGGCAGCGCGAGATGAAGGACAAGTTCCGCGAAGACTTCGACGTGGTTCGGGGCGACGTGCTGCGCGCCAACTACGGCTCCAACCCCTTTCAGGAAAAGAATCAGGTCATCACGTCCGTCTCGTGGGTGTCCATCGTTGACGACGCGAAAGACAGTCTCCTCAGGAGCAACTGGGACTTAATCATCGTTGACGAGGCGCACAAGATGAGCGCGCGCAGCTCCGACGACACGACGTATGCCTATGATCTCGGCAAGCAACTGTCTTCGATGACCGACCACTACCTGCTGATGACCGCTACGCCGCACAAGGGCGACCCGAAAAACTTCTGCCTGTTTCTCGAACTGCTGGACCCCGACGTGTACGGCGACGTGAAAAGCCTTGAGGACGCGATGCGACGCAACAGCGCGCCGTTCTATCTCCGCCGCACGAAAGAAGCGCTCATCACTTTCCCAGACCCCGTTACGGGCGAGTCGAAGAAAATCTTTACCAAGCGCAACGTCGAGACCATCGGTTTTCAAGTTGACGCGGACGAACTGGATTTCTACAACGACCTGACGGAGTACGTCGAAGATCAATCCATCAAAGCGTCCATAGACGATTCGGCGCGCGGGCGCGCGCTGACATTCACGATGGCGATGCTGCAACGTCGCTTCGCTTCGAGCATCTACGCCGTCCGTCGCAGCCTTCAGCGGATGCAGGAGAAGCGCCAGCGCATCCTCGACGACCCGGAAGGCTACCGTCAGGAGCAGATCGCTAAGAAGCGCCCGGAAAACTTCGATGACTTGCCGGAGAATGAGCAGCAGCAGATCATCGCCGACCTTGAGAACGTCGTGGCGTCGGTTGACCCGGCGGCTCTACGCGCTGAGATTCAGCAGCTTGGGCGGCTGATCGAACAAGCAGTGCAACTCGAAAAACGCGAGGTGGAGTCGAAGCTCGTCAAACTGCGCGAGGAGATCGTCAAGGCGGGAGTCTTCGATGACCCGAACATGAAGCTGCTCATCTTCACCGAGCACAAAGACACCCTCGATTACCTCGTCGGGAAGCTCCGCGATTGGGGTCTGACCGTGACGCAGATTCACGGCAGTATGAACGTCGGCGACCGCGACACGCCGGGCACGCGCATCTACGCCGAGCGCGAGTTCCGCGAGTCGGCTCAGATCATGGTGGCGACGGAGGCGGCGGGCGAGGGTATCAACCTTCAGTTCTGCTGGTTCATGATTAACTACGACATCCCGTGGAACCCCGTCCGGCTTGAGCAGCGCATGGGGCGCATTCACCGCTACGGGCAGGAAAAGGATTGCCTCATCTTCAACTTCGTCTCGGTCAACACGCGCGAGGGTCGTGTGCTGACAAAGCTTCTCGACCGGCTCAAGGAGATTCGCAGCGAACTCGGCACCGATCACGTCTTCGATGTCGTCGGCGAAGTCTTTCCGTCGAACCTACTAGAGAAGATGTTCCGCGACATGTACGCACACAATCTGACGGAAGAGGCGATCAAGGCACGCATCGTGGCGGAGGTTGATGTCGAGCGATTCAAACAGATCACCCATTCGACGCTTGAGGGCTTGGCGAAGCGCGACCTGAACATCTCGGCCATCGTCGGCAAATCAACCGAGGCGCGCGAACGCCGTCTCGTGCCGGAAGTTGTCGAAGATTTCTTCCTGAGCGCCGCTCCGTTGACCGGTATGCAGCCGAAAGAAGTGCGGTCGAAGTCCCATATTTACAGGGTCGGCAAAGTGCCACGCACGCTCTGGGCCGTCGGCGACGAGTTAGAGCCTCGCTTCGGCAGACTGGGGCGAGAGTACAAGCAGATCGTTTTCGACAAAAACGAATTGAAGAAAGAGCCGACATCGGAGTGGGTGACGCCCGGTCATCCGCTGTTCGAGGCCGTGCGTGAGGACGTGTCGGCGCAAGTCACAAGTGATCTCCGGCGGGGCAGTGTCTTCTACGACCTCAACACGGAACGTCCTTACCGCCTGGATGTCTTTACAGCTTCCATTAAGGACGGGCGCGGTAAGAATCTGCACCGGCGTCTCTTCGCCGTTCAGTCGGAGGTTGACGGCACGCTCTCGGTAAAACAGCCGACGGTCTTCCTTGATTTGGCCCTCGCCCCTAAGGGGACGGCCACGCCGAACGACGATTTTGCGAACAATCTTCCTGATCGCGCGACCGCCGAGCAATCGTTGATCGAGCAAGCGTTGAACCCTCTTCTCGAAGAGGTGGCGCAAGAGCGTGCGCATGAGACTGAAACGATTGCGCGGCACGTCGAGTTGAGCCTCAACGTCTTGATCGACCGGCAGCAGAACAGAATCGCGGACCTTGAAGGGCAGCAAGCGAGCGGTGATACGGCGCCGCTCATCGCCGCGAACTTGAAGACGACTTATGACCGTCTTGAAGAGTTGACCAATCGGTTGGAGCGGCGGGAGGCAGAACTGGCGCAGGAGCGCGAGTGTACCATCGGCGATATCGCTTTTGTCGGGAGCAGTTGGGTGTTGCCGCACCCGGAGCGCACGTCACCTGAAATCGCCCCGATGGTGCGCGACGATGAGATCGAGCGCATCGCCGTCGAGGCTGTCATCGCGCACGAGCAGGCTCAGGGGCGGGAGGTTGATAGTGTCGAGAGCCAGAACAAGGGCTTCGATTTAATCTCGCGCCTGCCACACCCCGAAGACCCGAAGACGGCGATGAACGTGCGCTTCATCGAAGTTAAAGGGCGCGCAGGCGTGGGTGAGATCGGGTTGACCACGAATGAGTACAAGACCGCCGAGCGTTTGAAGGATGATTACTGGCTGTACGTGGTTTTCGATTGCGCGACGCAGCCGAAGGTTCACATCGTCCGAGACCCCGCGCGGCTGGGTTGGGAGCCGGTGCGGATTATTGAACATTACCATGTTAGGGCGGAGAAAATTTTAGAAGCAGCGAGGTGAGCATAACATTTATGGCAGTAAACATTAGTGCACCACGAAGAAGCCACATGTTGGTGGTCATAGAAAAGTTAGCACAAGCTGGCTGGATACCTATCCTTTCTCCAGATAAAGGGCAACTCTCACGCAATGGGCAGCTTATAGTCCTACGCACTAACAAATATGATGTGCGACTTCGCTTGTTCGTTTACAAAGTTACCGTAGGTAGTCGCGGCAAACCTGACGAACGTCGTATAGAAATTACAAATACTTATCAAAAGGGCTTGCGGAAACTTCGTAATTATCAGGATGTCGTTCTTGGTTATGACCAAGGACATGAGATTTTTGTAGGATTTGATCCGGCAAGAATGGACTATGGTGGTAAGACGGGCAATGCCGCGAGCTATTTTGATCGGGAAGGGCTTGGCTGGAATCAAGAAAGTGAAATATTAGTGCGTCCTAGAGTTGCAAAACTTTTCGCTAAAGGGCTTGAGTTTCATGCGTTTTTCAAGCCATCTCGAATGGCAGAATATCTACTTAATGTAGAGGCTATCCATACAGGGTCTTATACGGGACATGGACTCTATTCTAATCCTGTGACGTTGACCAATCTTCCTCCCTCTATGACGATCTCACAAGAGAAAGCCTCGGGTAACATCCTAATACTTGAAAGTCCACAGTTAGGTCCCTCTCGCCGCAGAGTTAGCAATGTTGTAGTGAGAGCTTATGAAAAAGGAGAGGTGAAAAAACTTAAACGGGCAAAAATAACACCTGAAAGATTGTTAGATATAAAACGTCGATGTGAGGAGAATGGTTATATAGGAGAAGAATTCGTTCTTAACTATGAAAGGCGCAGGCTTAGACGCGCTGGCAAAAATGATTTAGCTGCAAAAGTGCAGTGGGTCAGCCTACAGTCAGTGGTTGAGGGATATGACATTCTGTCTTACGAAATAAACGGAGACGAACGTTGGATTGAAGTTAAATCAACATCAAAACGCGGGCGAACTTTTGAGATGAGTAATAACGAATGGCGCACTGCTATGGACGTTGGTGACAAATATTACATTTATAGAGTGACAGACGTTCTTACAAGTCCCCAAGTTAAAGAGTATAGAAATCCATACTTGCTCGAATCTCAGGGACTCATTCAAAAATCCCCGTCTGGCTGGTGGGTGACACTTCTGTGAGTTAATGCTAACTATGAAAGAACATACATATCCGCAAAGGCTAATAGAAGTTGACTTACCGATTCGACGAATATCCAATCACGCTCGACGCGAAAAGTCACTTAGACATGGACACATTTCCACCCTTCATATCTGGTGGGCACGCCGACCTTTAGCGGCATGTCGCGCCGTAATTTGTGCGGCATTATGGTTCGATCCGGCTGATGAGAATTGTCCGCCGGGGTTTCGTCTTGCGGCTAGTGATGCAATGCGTAAATGGGCGCGTGATAACCGCGGTTTAATGAGCGCAGAGAGCTATGAGCATTTCGAGGCAGTGCAGAAGAATCCGGCGAGACTCAATGATAATGAGGTGCTACGAGCATTGCTGCTCGATTTCATCGCGGATTTTGCAAATTGGGATAACTCTACGCGCACCGAATACATGGAGACGAGTCATGTGCTGACGCAGGCAGCGCATGTTGCAGCAGGCGGTGAGCCGGGCACACGACCGCTTGTTGTTGACCCATTCGCTGGCGGTGGAACAATTCCGCTCGAAGCCCTGCGGGTGGGGGCGGATGCCTTCGCATCTGATCTTAACCCAGTGGCTGTATTGTTGAATAAGGTGGTGTTGGAGTACATCCCACGTTATGGTCAACAGCTTGCTGATGAAGTGCGGAAATGGGGATCTTGGGTAAAGGATCAAGCGGAGAAGGAACTGGCAGAGTTTTATCCTAAAGACCCTGACGGCGGGATACCAATTGCGTACCTATGGGCGCGGACTATTACATGCGAAGGACCCGGATGTGGCTCGGAAGTGCCGTTGATGCGTTCACTATGGTTAGCTAAAACAGGGAGACGCTCAAAGTCGTTGCAGATAATTCCAAACCGGAAAGAAAAGCGGATTGATTTTGAGATTGTACATAATGCCGGCAGTGTAGCGGAGGGCACAGTGAAGCGGGGGGGAGCGACGTGTCCGATCTGCGGATACACAACACCAGTTAAAAGCGTGCGACGGCAACTGAAGGTGAAGCGTGGTGGCGCTGACGCTGCGCGATTATTTTGTGTGGTTACTACGCGAACAACTGAGCAAGGGCGTTTCTACCGATTGCCGAACGAAAGAGATGTAGCAGCCCATCATGCGGCTAAGGAATACCTTGATCTACTTGTATCAAAGAGCAATGGATACCTTAGTCTTATTCCAGATGAGATTTTGCCAGTGATGAGTGGAGTTTTTAATGCTCCAATATACGGACATAACACTTGGGGTAGCTTATTTGCTCCCCGTCAAGCCCTAGCTCTAACAACATTAGCGCGTTTAGTACGGGAAGTAGGTCAACAGTTAAAGGAGCAGCATTCAAAAGGATTAGCTGATGCAACGCAGACTTGTTTAGCACTAGCTGTTGACCGAATGGCAGATAAAAACGCTTCTCTGACGGTTTGGAACAATGTTGGAGAAAAGATTGAACACGTATTTGGGCGACAGGCTTTACCTATGACTTGGGATTTCCCTGAGGTTGGTATCTTTTCAACCAGTACGGGTAACTGGATGAGTCATGTAAATTTGATTGCAGAAGCCCTTGAGCAGAAGTTACTGGATAACAGAGAAGGGCAGTCTGTACGTGCTTCTGCAACGAACCATGTGCTGCCGAATGATTCTGCTGCTGCATTTATCACTGACCCGCCTTATTACAACGCAGTTCCTTATGCTGATCTTTCTGACTTCTTTTACGTGTGGTTACGTCGAACGCTTTTAGATGTGCATCCAGACTCTTTTCAGACAAGTCTTTCGCCTAAAGACGACGAAATCTGTGAGATGGCTGGTTGGGATTCAGAGCGTTACTCGCATAAGGACAAAGCATTTTTTGAAGGTGCGATGTTCAAGGCAATGGCTGAAGGACGCCGTATACTTCAGCCGTCAGGCATCGGTATTGTCGTCTTCGCACATAAATCAACCGCTGGTTGGGAGGCGCAACTGCAAGCGTTGATTGATGCCGGATGGACAATGACTGGTTCGTGGGCAATTGATACAGAAAGACCCGGAAGGCTACGGGCACAAAACTCTGCTGCGCTCGCGTCTTCTATTCATCTTGTTATTCGTCCACGCGAAAACGCAGAGGGCTCAGTGCGTGCCAACGACATCGGTGATTGGCGCGATGTGTTGCGCGAATTGCCGATCAGAATTCACGAATGGATGCCCCGTCTGGCGAAGGAAGGCGTCGTCGGCGCGGACGCCATCTTCGCGTGTTTAGGCCCCGCACTCGAAATCTACTCACGCTACAGTCGAGTTGAGAAAGCAAGCGGCGAACAGGTAACGCTCCGTGAGTATCTCGAATACGTCTGGGCTGCTGTCGCCAAAGAAGCGCTCACCCTGATCTTCGCGGGCGAAACGGATGCTGATGTTACTGGCTTTGAGGAGGACGCCCGCCTTACGGCAATGTGGCTCTGGACGCTCTTCGCAGGCGCGAAGCCCGAGGGTGATAAGCAGGGGGCAGACGGAGATGCCGAAGGTGATACCGACAATGAAGAACCTTCCGGTAAATCTGCCAAGCCGGGCGGCTTCACTTTGGAGTACGACACGGCGCGCAAGATCGCGCAAGGGTTAGGCGCGCACCTAGAAGAATTAACGCAGCTCATCGAAGTCAAAGGCGACAAGGCCCGTCTGCTGCCGGTCGCCGAGCGCACACAGCATCTCTTCGGCAAAGATGAGGCAGAGGCTCCCCGCAGGGGCAAGAAGAAAGACAAGCAGGCCAAACTCTTCGACACTCTCGACGAAGTGGAAGCCGAAATTGGCGGCTGGGGTGAGAAGAGCGCGCCGCAACTCGGCGATACCGTTCTCGACCGCGTGCATCAAGCGATGATTCTCTTCGCGGCAGGGCGCGGCGATGCAACGAAACGCTTCCTCGTTGATGATGGCGTCGGCAACGATGAGCGTTTCTGGCGGCTCGCCAACGCACTCTCCGCGCTATACCCGTCGGGAGGTGACGAGAAGCGTTGGGTTGACGGAGTGCTGGCGCGGAAGAAGGGCTTGGGATTCTGATGTCAGACAGCCTCGCACGTCGCTGGCGTGATGCCTTCTGGCAGACATCTCAAGCCTACGAAACGGCACAACGTCTGCGCGAGGCTGCAAACACAGAACGTCTCGGACTCTGGACGCAAGAGCTGACTTCAGTTGTTATCGAAACCTGCCGTGCCGTTGGTTGGCAGGCGGCGGCAAAGAGAAACATTCTCGACCTGCTGCCCATACGACGGCAAGAATATCTTGCTCTAGACGTGATGGCGTTCGCGGAGAGTCAAAGCAGGTGGCGATTTCCGGTCGCGGTGATGGAGCTGGAGAACAGCAAGAGGGATGACGTGGTGGGATACTCGCTCTGGAAAGTCCTCTGCGTGCGCGCCGCTTTAAGAATAGTTTTCTGTTACCGGCGCGACCTTGAGCAGGAAACGAGTCTGTTGCGCTATTTGAGCGACGAGGTCTTTCAAGCCTTCGACCTTCAAGACCGCGCCGGCATTGAAGGCCAGACCCTGCTGGTGATCGGCAGCCGCAGTGACGCCGCGAATTTCCCATATGGATTTTTTAAGTGGTGGGAGTTGAGCCACGACACTTCCCGCTTCAGTTTATTTCGATGAAGTGTTAGCTAGAGGATAATAAAAGATGCCTTTGAAGCCCTGGTACAAAGTAGCAACGCCGCGCGAAGATCTGCGCGAGGGTAAACCGCTCGACGCCGCGGAGTTCGCCGTCCACCTCGATAAGATACGAGACGGCAGCGCGCCGCGCGAATATCAGAATCCAGAGCAGTTCTTCGCACGCACCTATCTCACGGAGAACCTGACGTTGCTCGCCTCAGAAGTGATCCGGCGGCTGTCGGGCGAACACACGGAAACGTCTGCTGTCTTCAATATGGCGACGCAGTTCGGCGGCGGCAAGACGCACGCGCTGACGCTGCTGTATCACTTAGCCAAGAATGGTTCCGGCTCTGACAATTGGTCGGGCGTGAAAAAACTTCTGGATCGCGCGGGCGTGCCTAGCGTGCCCGAAGCGGCGACGGCTGTCTTCGTCGGCACCGAATTCGACTCTCTTTCCGGTCGCGGCGGCGACGACGGTACGCCACTTAGAAGGACACCCTGGGGCGAGATCGCTTACCAGCTCGGCGGTGAGGCGGCTTTCAAAGAAGTCGCTGAACATGACGCCCAGTTGACCGCCCCGGCGGGTGACGTGATTCGCCGCTTTTTACCGCAGGACAAGCCGTGCCTGATTTTGATTGACGAGATGATGCACTACATCAGCCGGGTGCGGAAAAAGGATGGGGCATCTCAAGTCTATAATTTCTTACACAGCCTCTCGGAAACGGCGCGCGGCGCAGAACGTAACATGGTCTTGTGCGTAGCCCTGCCGGCCTCGCTGGAAACAGAGATGAACGTCGCGGATCAGTCGGAATATCTCAGGCTGACACACCTGCTAAACCGTCTCGGCAAATCCGTCATCATGTCCGCCGAGAATGAAACGTCAGAGATCATCCGCCGTCGTCTATTCGAGTGGGACCCGGCTGCCATTGATCAGAATGGCAAAGTGATGCTGCCGCGCGATGCGATTCAGACCTGCAATGAGTACGGCGATTGGGTTGTTGAGCATCGTCAACAACTGCCCGCACTGCTCGACATAGACAACGCGCGTCAAGTCTTCACCTCGACGTATCCGTTCCACCCCATGGTGATCTCCGTCTTCGAGCGTAAGTGGCAAAGCCTGCCGAGTTTTCAGCGCACGCGCGGCATTCTTCGCCTGCTCGCGTTGTGGGTTTCCCGCGCTTACCAGGAAGGGTTCAAAGGCGCGCACCGCGACCCGCTTATCGGTTTGGGAACTGCGCCACTTGATGATTCTATTTTCCGTACCGCTGTTTTCGATCAGCTTGGCGAGAGACGTTTGGAAATTGCCGTGACGACCGACATCACGGGCAAACCGGATTCGCACGCCGTTCGCTTAGATAAAGAGTCGGTAAACGGCATCAAGAAAGCCCGTCTGCATCGCAAGGCTGCGACAGTCATCTTCTTTGAATCGAATGGCGGTCAAGGGAAAGGCGAAAGTACGTTGCCGGAAGTTCGCCTCGCCGTCGCCGAGCCTGATCTCGACATTGGCAACGTCGAAACCGTGTTGGAGACGCTCGGGGCGTCGAGTTACTACCTGACCGTAGAGCGCAACAAGTATCGCTTCAGCCTCTCCCCCAACCTCAACAAGTTGCTGGCAGATCGTCGGGCCAGCATCCAGCCTAAGGACATTGAGGATCGCGTGCGAGAAGAGGTGCTGGAGGTCTTCAAGAAGAAGGTCGCAGGGGTTGAGTTCAACCCTTTCCCCGAGAAGAGCGGCCAGGTATTGGATCGCCCAATCCTGACGCTCATCGCCTTCGCTCCCAACGCACCGCTGCAAAATGCCAGCACCCTCCAGACAATCGAACAGATGACGCGCGAGTGCGGCACTTCATCCCGCACCTTCAAGAGCGCGCTCGTCTGGTGCGTGGCGGACGCATCCTCCACGATCTACGACGAAGCCCGGAAGGTTCTCGCTTGGGAGGATATTGAATCCGAGGCGGGCGGACTGCGCCTCGATGAAGGGCAGCAGCGGCAACTAAAGGAAAGCCTGCTCAAAGCGAAACGCGACATAGCTGAAAGCGTGTGGCGTACCTACAAAAACATCATACTGTTGGACAAGGATAACAAACTGCACACGGTTGATCTTGGCTTCGTGACTTCCAGTGCCGCTACCTCACTTACCGGTTTCATCATTAACCGCCTACGTCAAGACGGCGATGTTCAGGAAACCATCAGCCCGAACTTTCTCACTCGTAACTGGTCTCCTGTCTATACGGAGTGGAGCACGAAGCAAGTACGAGACGCCTTCTTCGCCTCCCCACAATTCCCGCGCCTGCTGAACGCCGACGCCATTAAAGAGACCATCGCCAAGGGCGTCAGCGGCGGGCAGATTGCCTACATCGGCAAGACGGCGGGTGGCGAATACGAGCCGTTCCACTACAACAAGAGCATCAGCCCGAACGACGTGGAAATCTCCGATGATATGTTCATCATCACGAAGGAGACGGCCCAGAGCTACGAGCAGCAAAAACAAGCTCCCCAGCAACCCGTCACTACGCCGACGGACACACCCGGCGGCCAGCAACCACCGGCTGTGCCCTCTACAGGCACTTCCTCTCCGACGACGGGGGATTTGTATGGCAGCGACGATGATGACGGGGGAGCTGAAGCAGCCGCCATCAACCGGATCACTTGGACGGGCGAGATACCCCCACAAAAGTGGTCAATCTTCTATCAGAGGGTGCTCTCGAAGTTCGCCGTCGGTAAGGGGCTGAAATTGACCCTCAAGATAGAGGTCGCGCCTGAAGGCGGGGTGTCGCCGCAGAAAGTAGACGAAACCAAATTAGCTTTGCGTGAGCTTGGCCTGAGCGATGATGTTAAGGCGGATTGATCAGCCAATTTAGCCCTGAGAATCGGGTAGTGCGGGCGGGTATTCCAAATCCGGGGACCCGCCCAAACTTTTAGAATACAGCCCCTGAACAATCGTCTCTCCAGAACCCACTAAGGAGTATAGAGTGAAAAAACCTCTGCTCTGGCTGAAAAGGCAGGGTAATAACTTGGTGAAGGAGACGACGGCAATGAGACAACGCGACTTGACGGAAATCATCGGTAAACACCCCAGTAAATCCTACTTGGGACGGGCATTAGCTATGCACTGGAACGCTTGGGGCAAGTACGAGCGAGGGGAATCTGAAGCTTTACACCCGCATCTTCGGCGTCTTGTCCGCGAGTCCCGTGCGAAGAGCTATGGAATCAATCTGGCGAATTCTACTATTTAGGAAAGTTTTGATGTGACGCTTTTGCATTCATCATTTTTTAATGCGTGCTGAGGAAAATATATGTGGTCTGACAATGAAACTACAATTGACTTAATCGGATTCAAAGTTCATGCCGATTTGGTTCGAAGCGTTGTTACCGATCCAACCTTGCTGCCCGTTGTGCTTGGTGTGTTTGGCGATTGGGGCGGCGGAAAGTCAAGTATCATGCGAATGCTTGAACAAGACCTTAACTCGCAGGCACACGAGAAAGTTGTGTGCCTCTACTTCAATGGATGGATGTTTGAGGGCTATGAGGACGCGAAGAGCGCTCTGCTGTCCTCGATTTTAATCCAACTCGGTGAGCACAAACGATTCGGAGGAAAAGTAAAAGATAAGGTCGTCGGCTTGCTGAAGCGCGTTAAGTGGATGGAGGCTGCGAAGTTCGGCGTCAAGCATTTCGGTGTGCCTCTCGCTGCCGGACTGTTGACGGGGGGCACTGCTACGTTACCCGCAATGTTTGCTTCATTCTTACCCACGCCCAAGTCCGACGCTCCAACTGAAAAGGAATCAGTAAAAGACGACGACAGTGAAGAATCCAATTGGCTCGACTTGATTAAAAACGATCCAAGCAAGCCTGATCTACTTGAGATTAGGAAGTTTCGTCAAGACTTTGAAGAGATGCTTGACGCTACCGAGATCGAATCTCTTGTCATTCTCATAGACGATTTGGATAGATGCCTACCAGATCGCATCATTGAAACGCTGGAAGCGATCAAACTGTTCGTTCTCGTCCCGCGCACGGCTTTTGTCATCGGTGCCGACCCGCGCATTGTGCGCCACGCTATTGGAACACGCTACGTCAAGCAGCAGATTGGAGATGACGATTCTACAAAGCAGGAAGAATATGACCTTGTTAAAGATTATCTTGAAAAGCTGATCCAGATACCGTATCACTTGCCGCGACTTTCGCCCGCCGAAATCGAAACTTACATCAACTTGCTCGCCTGTCAGAAATGCTTGAACGATGTAGAGCAAGAGCAAGTCATAAAAGATTGGGGGTCGAAGCGCAGCCGCAATTTCTACGCAGCATATCAGCAGCGGGCAGTTAGTGAGGCGTTAGGTGGTAAAGAGTTGCCGAACGAACTTGAAAAGCAACTCTCGTGGAGCAGCGCAATCGCCCACGTCATTACTGAAGGTCTCAAAGGTAATCCGCGACAGGTGAAGCGGATGCTCAATGCGATGCTACTCCGCAAGAAACTCGCCGACGTAGCAGGCATTCAGATCAGAGATGAAGTCTTGGCGAAACTCATGGTGCTTGAATACACGCACCATAAACGATTCCTGGAACTAAACAACTGGCAGGCGAGTGAGGACGGTTTTCCCGGCAATCTCAGAAAGCTGGAAGAATCTGCGCTCGACGAGGATGGTGCGTCGATAACAGACGATGGTCTCAGAGATTGGCAGTCTCACTCGGTAATAAATTGGCTGCGGATGCAGCCGTCGCTCAAAGACGTTGATCTACGCGATTACTTCTGGCTCGCGCGTGACCGCACGAGTTCAACGCTCGCCGGAGTCAATATGGTGTCTTCGTATGTACGACGATTGTTCGATAGTCTCATCGGTGATAATGAAGGAGAACAGCACTCCTCTGCACGCGAGGCGGCGTCTATAGATGAGACGGAGCGTGAAGCGTTACTCGGACTACTCCAACAGCAAGTCGAACGTTACCCCGATCAAGTGGCAGGGTTGAACGCTCTGGAAATGTTGGCTGAGAACAAGGTAGATAGTGCGGCGCGCACGCTCTTCAGCGCTGTGCGTAATGCATCCGCCACACGCCTCGCTCCAGGTGTCGCTTATAAAGTCAAAAGTTTGGGGGCGGCTGATGCGAACTTAGCCACTGAGAGCCAAGCGGTACTTGAGTATTTGCGAAGTCAAAAGAACACTGGTGTAGGGAGAGCTGCCGAGAAGGCGCTGAAAGGATAATTTCAGATGGGCACTTCAACAGGGTACGACATGCCGACCGGAGGCGATTGGACTCCGCTCAAACGTGAGGCGACAAAGTTCGTTAAGGATGAAGGAGAGGGTGGAGATGACGGGGCTCCCGCATCTAATCCAGCTTTGCCGGAGTCGCTGCTTCGCCGATTTATGCAAACGCATGGCGGGTCGAAAAGTTTCGCGCGGGGCACGGCTGGCAGCGGAGGCGGTGCTCGAGGCGGCGGCAATCAAGGTAGTGGCGGTGGCAATCGCGGAGGTGTCGGGCGCGCGGCGCGAAGCACCGGACGCGCTCTTGGTGGCTTTCTCTCAACCGTTGGGTCAGTCGGGTTGGATGCGGCACTGCGGGATGTCGGACTGTCGCATCTTATTGGTCAGCCCGCAGCAGACGTTGCAACAGGATTGCTTGATGCCTTAGCTGCTCCTGCTAATACACTCGACGAACACGCGACACGCCGAGCGTTAGCCAAAATTAATGAAGAACTGATCGGTGACGCGCGAACATATGAAGATGTTGAACAAGCTTTGTCCAATGTACTCGACATACAAGGGTTGGGGCGCATTATTATGAATTTCTTCGGCGAGTATCTGTACCAACTATTCTGCCGCGACTTCTATGAAAACTGGTCAAAGCGCGTTGGTGCGGCGCAAGCTGATCGTAAGCTCAAGAGCATAAAGGATTGCATCAAATCTGGGCTAAAAGCAAAGGTTATCAATCTCGACGTATCAAAAATCAAATGGTTCGGTCGCGAAGGTTTGCGGATCACTCAACAGGTGATGCAAGAAACGCTTGGAATATTTGAGGTAACGTAATGAATATTGTAACTCATGTGCATGCCTCCACGCGGCACCCTGACGGTTTAGCAAAGGTCACGGTCGAAGTTCCCGACCTAGAGACACAACGCGACTTGGATATATCGTTCGACAAACTACACATGCAGTGTGGTGTGCCCGATAAGGTTTCGCTTGATCTGCTTTTTGTAGCAAGCATCTGTTATATCATAGACAAAACTGTACCTCGGGCGAGCGCATTTGATCGGTGGACGAGAGAATTTGAAGTAAGTATTCCGGTATCTGCTCACAAGAAGTGGCAAAGTGTAACAAGAGAACTCGAAAGCGCGCTCGGCTTTCTCACCGGCGACGTGTGGCAGTTCTCGTTTCACGAGATGGAGACGGATCTCTTCGTTGAGCCAAAACGGAAAAGGCGACGCAGGAAAATTTCTCCGACAGTAGAAAATGTTGCTGCTGTTTGCTTATTCTCCGGTGGTCTGGATTCATTAATTGGTGCGATTGATTTGCTGGCGAAAAATGAATCTGCCGGAATTCGCTTGGTCGGACACTACGATGCCGCAGGCGCAAAGTCGTCGCAAAATGAATTGTTCGCAACTCTAAACGGATATTATTCTCGTCGCGCCGAGCTGTTGCAGGTGCGCGTCAGTCACAAACCTTTAGAGGCCGAAGAGAACACGCTGCGAAGTCGGTCCTTGCTTTTCATGGCACTGGGAATCTATGCGGCGAGGGCTGCGGGCGCGCTGGCTCCCTTATATGCGCCTGAAAATGGATTGATTGCGATGAATATCCCGCTTACACCATCACGTTCAGGTTCATGTAGCACACGCACGATGCATCCATTCTTTCTTCAAAAACTGCGGGAAGTTTTAAGAAAGTTGGAGATTGAAAATCCGATCACCAATCCGTTCGAGTTCATAACCAAAGGTGAATCCGCTGACGAATGTTTAAACCCTGATCTGCTTGCCTCGCTGATCGAATCATCAGTGTCATGCTCACACTCTACAAGAAAACAGCACTGGCATCGTCGCGCTAGGGAAGTGCGTAACTGTGGCTATTGCGTTCCCTGTTTGATTCGACGAGCGGCATTGCACAAAGTCGAGCTTGACGATCCGCAAATGTACGGTGTTGATGTTTGTCAGGAAGAACTAAAATTCGATGATGAGTTCGGTAGCGCGGATGACTTGCGCGCAATACTCACCATGCTTAACAGCGGGAAGACTGTCGCTGATTTCAAATCTGAAATTCAATCGGTCGCGCCTGTTGACCGTTTGGGCGAACGTGCGGAGATGATTGCGCGCGGCTTCAATGAAATACGTGCGCTTATCCAAAACAAAGGAAGCAAATCCGTTCGTCAAGCGGCAGGCATAGTCGGATGATTGACACACATTGCCATATTGACCTTTACCCACGCCCAACAGAAGTTGCAGATGAAGCAGACCGCGCTGGGGTGCTAACGGTCAGCGTCACTAACCTGCCGTCTGCCTTTGAGCGGGCCTATCCGCATATCCGCCAATTCAAAAACCTGCGGCTTGCGCTCGGACTTCACCCTCTTCTTGCAGAACAGCACGCTGCCGAACGCCATCGCTTTCAACAACTAATTAACAATACTTCTTACATCGGCGAGGTAGGGTTGGATTTCTCGCGCGAAGGCATTGCTACTAAACCAATCCAGATAGCGAGTTTCCGTTTTGTGCTTCAGATACTACGAGGTAAAGCGAAATTTATCACACTACACTCACGGCAAGCTGAATCTACTTTATTAGATTTGTTGGAAGAAGAAGGACGAACACCCGTCGTTTTCCACTGGTTCAGTGGATCGCTCACATTGTTAAGGCGGGCTTTAGGGCAAGGTCACTACTTCTCGTTTAACCCGGCGATGACAGTTAGTCCAAACGGCAGAAAGATTATTGCCAACGTCCCACCGGAACGGGCACTCACTGAGACCGACGCGCCGTTTGTCAAAGTTGGCAGTCGTGTTGCTGTACCAACCGATGTAGCTGTCGTCGAGAGTTATCTTGCTTCTGTGTGGAATATTCAAACCAGAGAAGTGAGTGCCCACATAAAGGAGAACTTCATGACATTGCTGCAACCCCTTCGCAAAAATGGATGAGCGTCAAATAAAATCATTGCTACTGATTGTCAACAGACAATACTCTTTGCTGTTCCCTCAATTTATTTTCAACGTGCTCGATCAATAATTCCACTTCAAGATTTCCGTAGCGCATATTGCGGTCCCGGTAACATGACCAACAAACAATTGACCCGATATCTTTATGTTTTTGGCAAAGAGGACAGAGTGCGATTGCTCTAACATTCGAAAAATCTAATAGCGTCAATTTTTAACTCCATAGATACATCAAAACGTCTTATCGTCAGTTGGCGTGAATGATAATCCTTCCCATAAATCTTTAACTTCTTCAAGCGGTTTACCTTTCAATGCCTTGAACCAATCAACGATGCTGACTACGCGAAGGCGCAGATTTTGCAATGCAGCTTCATCAATTCCTTTTGCTCCTTCCCAGACGATAATACTGGTGCCTGTTTCATGTCCGGGTGAATTAGCATCCTGCTCTCGTTCTGCTATCAGCTTGCCAAGTTGACGACAAACCTGTGCGTTTTGCCGATGGTCGTTGTCAAAGCCAATCACTGCATCATGCCCGCGCAGAGCACAGACAATCTCCGCATGCGCCACTCCGACTCCAGCAACGGCAATGGCGCGCATCGCCGGACGCAAAGTCACGAACGCTTCAGCCTTCAACGCTCCTTCAGTGACGAGCAGCGGCAGATCGGGCAGATATTGACCTTGACGCATGGCGAAGTGGATAGGACTGCCGGAACTGGTACCGCGCGACTCTACCGCTAACTTGTCTTCGGCGGTCGAGAGCCAACTGTAAGATGACTTGCCGCGTTTGTCGCTAAACAGGAGCTGGCACGCTTGAATGCTTTCTTCTCGGTCGCGGTAAGGGATGACAAGCGCGGGCCGCCCATAACTCGTCGCTCGTCCAAGCTTCGGCTGTCCGTCTGCTCCTTCCCAGAAACCCGGCACGCCTAAAACAGCCGCACCGTACCGACTCGCTGCGTAAACCGGTAGGTCAGCTTCCAACTCCGCATTGATCTTCCGTGCGAGCGCGTCGCGTTCCGCGACACGAGGTGGCAACGCACCGAAGCGCCGGATGTCGTCGCGTGAGAATCCGCGAGCGAGCAATCCTCGCGGAGCGGTGACGAGTTCGCGCTCGTAATTCCATGCCGGCGATAGCTCGATCAGCCTGCTATAAACCACGTCTCTGATTTCAAGCGGAGCGAGATCGGTACTTTGAGTCGGACTATTAGGAGATATCATGCGTGAGTGTAACTTTGACGCTTGAACCGCATCGTGAACGAGAATGTGAATATAGCCATCATCTTTTGCTCGTTTGACCGACCCGACGGATTCCCACATGCAATGCGCGAGTTTTCCATCGCGTGTTACCTGACACCACTTGGTGCGCTTGCAGATGGGACAGGGGTCGCGCGCCGTGACGCGCCGGAAGCCCATGTTCGTGCGCGGCCCAAAAGGAATGCCAGCTTTCGGTGTGCGGCCTGGTGTGCTCATCGCAGACATGGCAGGCAGTGTTCTCCGTTCATCGAGACCCTTGAACAAGACTCTATCTGCTTACCACTCCTTACTTAATTATCAGTGCTACTTTCGCGCGTTTGTGGTTTAGAAGCGGTAAGCTCCCATCTCCTCGATGCGGCGTGTCATGTCGTGCGTCACTTGACTGAGTATCTGCGCGATGCGGTGATATTCAGCGGCTTGCATTCCGGCTTGTCTCACGGTCTCGATGCTGTGATTTGCGCCGACGAACTTCGTGTTAGCTGCTTCATTCATCATCGTGGTGCTATCGGTCGCGGCGCGCGCAGATATTCCGGCACTCGTCCCCGCCGCGCGGTTAGCCTCGCTGTTCCAGACAGTGACTGCACCGGACTGTGCGTTGTACTGCTCGGTGAGGGCGCCCGATGTTTTGTCGGCGCGCGTGTTCTCAATTTCCGTGCGGTCGTCGGCAAATGTGCGGTTACTCTCTGAGGTGCGGCTCAGGTACTGGCTCGATAGTCCGATGCCGCCCATCGTCTGCGTTTCGATGTTCACCTGATCAGTTGCAATCTCACCCGGAC
>JBAWGU010000763.1:0-6352 GCA_049593215.1 Pyrinomonadaceae bacterium | reverse complement strand
GCCGCCAGCCGCACCCGCACCCGCGTTAGCAGCCTGCCCGGCCACAGGAGAGCCTCCGCCCGGCGGCAAGCAGAAATCCAAGATTCCGCCGGTCTTCTTGTCGTTCTTGCCTGCGCTACCCTGATCCGTCTCCATCTCGCCATCCGTGTTCTTCTTCGTCTTCAAGATGGCACAACCTTTAAGCAGTTTCACCTTCACATTGCCATCGGAGAAATCCAACTGCACTGAGGTGTTTGGAGCGAGGTCAAGTGAGCCTAAAGGACCAAGATCAACGGTTGCGCCCACTCCGTCAGGAGTCTCAATGGTGGCTCCTGTCAGGATGCTCGAACCGGAGTTGGTGCTGTTGCCGTTGACCATGATGGGTTGATTGCTTCTGGTCGTCAGCTTGGCTACGATCTGGCGTTGCGGGAGCACGGAGGCGACTGTGCCAGTCAATCCTTGCCCGGCCAAACTCACCTGAACATAAAGTTGAAGTAAAGAGAAAGCTAGAAAGAGCGCAATAGCTCTAAAGACTTTTTGTCTCTGGGTCATATTCGTGATTCCTTCCGTCAAGGATGTCTCAGTTGGAAAGTTTGATAACCCTCTGAATGTTTAATTGAGGCATCTGAATGCGCCGTCAGTGTACTGTTCTTTAGTTGAGAGGTCAACCAGTATTTCACCCGCTAGAGAATAGTTTTTCGGTTCAACTACTCGAAAAGAAGTGATGAGTGATGAGTGATGAGTGATGAGTGGAAAGCCTTCTTTCTTTTACTCATCACTCATCACCTCTTTTCACTTCCCTTTTCTGACCAGAGCTTCCAGTTGCGCGGCGAGAGACGGGTTGAGCTTCTTCACAATGTTGTACTGCTCGATGAAACCTTTTTTGTCGCCGAGAGAGGCGTAACATGCGCCGAGACCGAAATGCGCTCCGGCGTTGTCAGGGCTGAGACGAATCACCTGCTGGTAAGCGTCCGCAGCCTCTCTGTATTTCGCAGCCTTGTAATAAGCGTTGCCCAGATTGTTATAGACCTCTGCATCATCCGGTTTGAGTTGCAGGGCCTGCTTGAACGACTGCGCGGCATCTTCATACTTGTTTGATTTGTACTGCGCTGCGCCGAGATTGATGTAAGCCTGCGTGTAGTCAGGCTTGAGCTTGACCGCCTGCTGTAGCGCAGCGACGGCTTCCGCATAGCGGCCCATGTCGTAATAGGTTTTGCCAAGATTGTAGTGCGCGTTCACATAGTCCGCGTTAATGCTCAAAGCGCGATTAAGCGATTCGACAGATTCTGCATAGCGGCCAAGCTTGTCATACATATAGCCCAGATTGTTATGAGCCTTTGCGTAATCGGCTTTAAGACGGATGGCCTCTTTGTAGGCGTTGATGGCCTGCTCCGGCTGGCCCAGTTTGTCATAGGCGTAGCCGAGATTGTTGTGCGCTACCGGATTGCCGTTTTTATATTGAACAGACTTCTTGAACGCTTCAACCGCTTCCCCGTAATTTTCCAGATTGTCGTAGGCGTTGCCAAGATTATTGTAGGCGTCGGCGTAATCCGGTCGCAGCCGGATCGCTTCCTGAAATTCCGTCACAGCATCGTTGAGCTGCGACGATCTGAGAAACGTGTTGCCAAGATTGTAATGCGCGTCCGCGAAATCTGTTTTCTGCTCGATGGATTTTTTGAAAGCGGCGATGGCTTCAGCGTAGCGGCCTGCGCTGTAAAGAGCCGCGCCTAAATTGTTCTGCGTCTCGACATCGTTTGGCTTCAGGCGCAGCGACTGCTGGAAAGCTTCTATGGCCTCTTTGAAATGGCCTGCTTTGAAGTGGGCGACGCCGAGATTGTTAAAGGCGAGCGCATCATCGTTTTTGATACGCACCGATTGCTCAAGCGCAGCAATCGAATCCGCAGAACGATTGAGCCGGTCATAAACAAAGCCCAGATTTTTGTAAGCCTCTACGTTGTCAGGATTGAGGCGCACGGCATCTTGATAAGCTTTCGCAGACTCTTCAAAACGGCTCAAACCAAGCAGCGCGTCGCCGAGTCCGTTGTAAGCTTCGGCTTTATCCGGCTTCAAGCGAATCGCTTCTTTGAAAGATGGCACGGCCTCTTCATAATGCTCTGCGAAATTGTATGCGTTGCCCAGATTGAAATGAGCATCAGGGTCGTCCGCTTTAAGCTGCACAGATTTTTTGAACGCGCCGATGGCTTCCGTCAACTGCCCTGCGCTGAAATAGGCTGCGCCCAGATTGTTATAAGCGACAGAATCGTTGGGCTTGAAGCTGATGGCTTTCTTATAAGCCTCTATGGCTTCCGCGTAGCGGCCAACATCGTAATAGGTGTTGCCTTGATTGGTAAATGCCTCCGCCTGATCTTCTGCCTGCACGGGCGCTGGGGTCGGCTCAGGAGTCGGAGTCGGAGTGGGGCGCGGCGGCTTTCGTCCGGTGTTTCTATCAGGTCTCTCGTTTCTTGCAACCGTAACGGGCGGAGTCGGGCGATGAATCACCGGCTTCGCCTGTCGCTTGACGATGAGCATACGCGCGCCGCCGCTCAAATCTCTCATCCGCAGAGAGCTTTTGAAGACGAGCGCCGCGCCACCCATCAAGTCCTGCCCCTGCAATGCGCTCGCGCCGCCCGAAATGTCTTGTTGCGGGCGAAAGGCGTTCACCGCCTGTGTGAAGAACGAAAGCGCGAGGACAAAGAGCGTACAGCGTAAGATGGATCGACGTTGAATCATGATTCTAAAGCTCGCTCGAATCTTTGCGTGACGGGGAGAGCCGAAAACTCTCCATCTTCATCTTCATCTCGAATGCGAACAGTCGCAATGGCAATCAGGGCCATCAGGACGGCTGCGTTGATTGTGATGTGCAAACCGAAGTCAACGATGCTATGCAGCCCAGCGCCAAATATTCCGACCAGCGCGCCGAAACAGGCGGCGCGGCTAAACGGGTCAGGAGAACGCAGACGCTCTCTCGCCGCCTTAATTAATCCGATGGCGAACCAGATGCCAATCAACGCTCCGACAATCCCGCCGCTTGCCAGCAATTCGAGATAGTCGTTATGCGCCTGCTGCGGCGTCAGTTCGCCTGAAGCATCGTGATAGCGCGTGATGGCAGTCCAGTAGCCTCCGAGTCCGACGCCGATTACAGGATTGTCTTTAGCCATCTTCCAGGTATCGCGCCAAATCTCTCTGCGACTCGAACCGTTTTGTTCCGCACTCTCTTCAACGCCCACTTCTTTGCGCACATCCGCAAGACTACTGACGAGAGGGTCGCCGCCTATCCAGAGAATGCCAACTACAACCGCCATCACCAGAACGACAATCAATACAACTCTTGCAACTAACGTGTTCATCAGGCGTTGAGCCATTAGCAAGATTTTACTGGCCTCAGGCCTGCGCATTCTTTCATTGCCCGACACCTTCGCCGGTCGAACCGATGTAAAGAGCAGAGCCGTGAAGAGCAGTTGTCCCAACATGCCCATGATGCCGCCGCGCGAGTTTGATAAAATGATGGTCGTCCAAATTGGCATCAAGAGCGCAGCATAAAGAAGCGCTCGCTCGCTGCGCACACCGCCTCCGGCGAGGAGTCCGAGCGTCAGTCCGAAGCCCATCTCCATCAGCAGCGCAAAGTGATTCTTATTAATAAACTGCCCGTAGCCGCTCTCCTTCCGTAAAAATGGCAGGAAGAAACCCAAAGCTTCATGCTGCGTCGTCTGCCGCATCAGGCCGAAGAGCGCGCTTGCTACACAGATGCCGATCAGGACGTTGATGAGAATGCGAAGCCTTCTCTTGCTGTTTGTGTAATGCAGAAGCAGAGCCAGAAGAATTGTTAGAGCCAGCAGCTTGAGCGCGAAACGCCACGTCTCGTAAGGGTCTGCGCTGACAGAGGTCCATAAACCTTTGACGCTTCCAGTTGCGCCTGTGCTTCTCCATGAGATTGTTTGAATCAGAGCGAAAGCAATGAGAGCTAAGAGCGGAAACAGAAGACGCTGCCCCTGCAAGTCCCATGTTCCGCGCCATGCGCCCTCAAGCACCCACAGCACGCCGAGCGCAAAGACTGCGCACTCGAACAGAGATTCCCACCAGGGTTCAACCGTGCCGTAAGGGATGGCTGCGATAATTATGACTGCCAGCACTGCACAAAAAATCGCGCGCTCAATGAAGCGCGCGGCATTCGCTTTCGCTGACGGCATGACCTCGCTATCAAATGCTCTCACAAACGCAGAAGCTCTCACCATCCTTTAATGGTAAATAGTAAATGGTCAATGGTAAATAGATAAAACCGTTCATCCATTTACCGTTGACCATTTACTATTTACCAGTCTCCTATCACTTGAATATCAGTTCCTTGTCCGCAGGTTCTAAGGAAAGAGTTGCATCCTGCTCCGGCTCTTCTTCCGGGCAAAGGCTGGTGTCGGGCGCGGCGCTCAGATTGGATTCCGGCAGAAGCTCGCTGAGATACGCGCGCAACTCTTGCTCGTGCCCGTTGACGGAGAGTTGCGAGAGCATGACGAGAGCTTTGCGTATGTCTTCTGCCGCACGGTCAGCGATGCGGTTGATGAAGATTTTAGGATGAGAAGTTCCTGCAACATCCTCTTCTTCAACCTTCAATTTCTCATGAAGCTTCTCGCCGGGCCGAATCCCTGTCTCGACGATTTTAATATCTTCGTGGGGCACGAGGCCCGAAAGTGTGATGATCGCTTCTGCCAGATCAATAATCCTGACAGGCTCGCCCATGTGCAGGATAAAGACTTCGCCGCCTTGCCTGCTCATGCCCATCGCGCCCGCCTGCAAAACCAGTTGCGAGGCTTCGGGAATGGTCATAAAGTAGCGCGTCATGCGTTTGTCCGTGACGGTGACAGGTCCGCCTCTACGAATCTGCTCACGGAAAATCGGAATCACAGAGCCAGCCGAGCCGATCACGTTGCCGAAACGCACGGCGACAAAACGTGTGGGCAGACGACGGTTCAAATCCTGGACCACTAACTCTGCCAGACGCTTTGACGCGCCCATCACAGAAGTCGGGCACACAGCCTTGTCCGTAGAGATAAGAACGAAGACTTCCGCTCCGGCTTCACCCGCCAACTCGCCGAGCCTGCTCGTGGCGAGCACGTTATTCTTAACGGCTTCGCCCGGATTATATTCCATCAAAGGAACATGCTTGTGCGCCGCCGCATGAAGAACGACCTGCGGACGATGTTTTCCAAAGACCGTGCGCATACGCTCGGCATCGCCGACATCTGCGACGACAGGCACGAGTTGAAGCTGCGGGAAAGATTCGCGCAATTCACGATCAATGTTAAAGAGCGCAAACTCTGCCCGCTCGACCAGCAGAAGGCTTTCGGGCTGGAATCGCGCGACCTGCCTTGCCAGCTCAGAGCCGATGGAGCCGCCTGCGCCCGTCACCATCACAATCTTGCCGCTCAGAAATTCGTTGATGCTCTCTTCGTCCAGTTGCACAGGGTCGCGCCCCAAGAGGTCTTCAATCTGCACATCGCGGATGAGGCTGACTTCGACGTGGCCCTCCAAAATTTCGTAGAGGCCGGGAATGATGCGAACTTTGATCGGAATCTTTTCGCAGATTTCCACGATGCGCCTGATGTCCTGGCGCGAAGCCTGCGCGATGGTGATGACGACATGATCTATGCCAATCCTTCGCACAAGACGAGGCAAATCTTCCGTCGCGCCGAGTACCCTCAACTCTTGAACCACAGTCCGACGCTGCTTGCCCGGATCGTCGTCAACGAATCCTTTAATCTCTAAATCAAGATCGCCGCGCCCTAGAATCTCTTTTGCCGCCAGCACTCCGGCCTGTCCGGCGCCTATCAACAGCACAGGTCTTCTAATGCCGTTGCTGGCATTTGCTCCTTTCAAACGCTTGCGCTTCTCGTAGCGTTCAAAAAAGGTGCGGCGCATGACGCGTAGTCCGAGCGTCCCGCAAAATGCCAGCGTGGTGTCAATGATGTTGACGGAGACCGGAACATGCCAGTGTGTGTACTCGTTCGGCAACCCAAAACGCAATGCCAGGATGATAGCGAAAGAGGCGAGCGCAGCATAGAAGAACGACTTGATGTGCGTGATGCCTGTATAACGCCAGATGAATGCGCGCGCGCCTGTCAGGTTCAGCGCGGAAAACTGAATGAGAAGGACCAAAGGAATCTGGATAAGAGCGTACACCTGCCAGCCAACAGGAATTTCAAAATCGAAGCGCAGCAGGTTCGCCAGCACAAAGGCGGCGAGCAGCACAAGAAGGTCCAGAAAAAATTGGAGACGCCTGCTCAAAAGGCGTGCCCACCAGATTTGCGAACCGCTCGGCTCTTTCTTTTCGATTGTCATCCTAAAAATTCCCGCTTGCCTGTTCAGTGGTAAAAGATAATAG